>DATAFT010000511.1:0-6109 GCA_036257295.1 Thermoanaerobaculia bacterium | reverse complement strand
ATACTCATTTCAGACCACGAATAGCCGGGGTCTCGCTCTCCGGACAGTGCCGTGCATACACCCGGTTCTACGCGCGACGACGTTGTATCGTGGAAGCATCTCGAGGAGGAACGGGATGCTCACGCTCTACCACGCTCCGCAGTCTCGCTCGTCGCGCATCGTCTGGCTGCTCGAAGAGCTGGGCGCCGACTACGAGCTGATCATCACCGACATCCCGCGCCAGGACGGGTCGGGCGCCGCCGACCCGCGTAACCCGCACCCCGACAAGAAGGTGCCGGCGTTGGTGCACGACGGCGCGCTCATCACCGAATCGATCGCTGTCGTTCAGTACCTGGCCGACCTCTATTCGAAGGCGGGGCTCGCTCCAGCGATCGGCGACCCTCGGCGAGGGCCGTATCTCACCTGGCTCGCTTATTACGCGGGCGTCGTCGAGCCGGTGGTCACCCTCCAGTTCGCGGGCATGGCTGAACACCCGCTGCTGCAGCGCACGTTCCGCGACGGAGCCGCGGTCGCGAGCCGCATCGGCGCGGCGCTCGAATCGAACGCCTATCTGCTCGGTGAGGACTTCAGCGCCGTCGACGTCGTGGTGGCGAGCATGGGCCAGTACGTGCGCTCGGCACTTCCGCCCGGACCTCGCGTCGACGACTACCTGCGCCGCTGCGGCTCGCGCCCGGCGCTGGCGCGCGCGCAAGCCAGGGACGCCGGGTGACCCGGTCTCGCGGCGGCGATCGAAAACGAAAGCCGCTCTCGCGCACCCGCGCCCTGCGCGTCCTCAAAGAGGTCGCCGAAGCGCTCAATCGGGCGCCCACGGTCGAGCGCGCGGCGGCCGACGCGCTCGCCCGCATGGCGGACCTTCTCGGCGTCGAAACCGGCTGGGTGTGGCTGCGCGACCCCGCTTCCGATCAGTTCTACAGCGCCGCCGCGCAGAGTCTGCCGCCATACCTGCAGGAGCCCGTGCGCATGACGGGTCGTTCGTGCTGGTGCCTCGAGCTCTTCCGCAGCGGCGATCTCGAGGCGCGCAACATCGACGTCCTCGAGTGCACGCGCCTCGCCCCGGCGGTGAAAGCCCACCAGACCTCGCTCACGCGCGGGTTGAGCTGGCACGCCAGCGTGCCGGTCTACGCCGGGGATTCTCCGATCGGCGTGATGAACCTCGCCATGCGCGGATGGCGCCGGCTGACCCGCCAGGAGCTCGACCTCCTCACCACCATCGCCGACCAGGTCGGCGTCGCGATCGAGCGAGCGCGCCTGGCCGATCGGTCGATCGAGCATGCGCGGGCCGACGAGCGCGCGCGGATCGCGCGTGACGTCCACGACACGCTGGCGCAGGAGTTCACCGCCGTCGCCCTCCACGTCGAGGCCGGGCTCGCCAGCCTCGGCCCGCGCGACCCGGCGCGCGCTCCGCTCGACCGCGCGCTGGGCGCCGCCCGCGAAGGCCTCGAAGAGGCGCGCCGCTCGATCGGCAGCCTGCGCGGCTCCCCGCTCGAGACCAAGCCACTCCACGAGGCGCTCGGCGCGTTGGCGCGCCGCTTCACGGCGGACACCGGTGTGCGGGTGCACGCCGACATCGCCGATCCCGGACCGCTGCCGGCTCCGGTCGAATCCGAGCTCCAGCGCATCGCGACCGAGGCGCTGGCGAACGTGCGCAAGCACGCCGGCGCCCGCGAAGCGTCGATCCGGCTGGAGGTGGCGCGCCGGCGACTGCGCCTGGTGATCGCCGACGACGGCGCTGGGTTTCGCTCGGGCGCCGCCCGTCATCGCGGCTTCGGCCTCGAGGGGATTCGGGATCGCGCCCGACTGCTGGGAGGGAGCGCCGTCATCCGGAGCGCGCCAGGGCGGGGCACCACCGTGACCGTGAGCGTGCCCCTTCCGGAAGCGGCGCCGGCGGTTCGCGCGGCGACCGCGAATCGCCGGCCGGCCGGCGCCCGTTCATGATCCGCGTCCTCGTCGTCGACGATCATCCGATCGTGCGCGAGGGCATCGCCACCGTGCTCGAGCGCGAGCGCGACATCGAGGTGGTGGGCGGCGCCGAGACGCTGGACGAGGGCCTGCGCGTCGCCGCGAGACTGCGGCCCGACGTCGTGCTGCTCGATCTCCGGCTGCCGGACTCGAGCGCGATAGATGGCGTCTCCGCGTTTGCACGCGATCACCGGGGCGTCCTCGTCTTCACGGCTTACGATGCCGACGATGACGTCCTGAGCGCGATCCGTGGCGGCGCTCGCGGCTACCTGCTGAAGGGCTCGCCCGCAGCGGAGATCGCGCAGGCGATCCGGCAGGTCCACGCCGGCGCGTCCTATCTGAGTCCGCGCATCGCGGCCAAGCTGGTCGGGAGCGTCGCGCAACGACGCGGCACCCGCGGCCTGCTCTCTCCGCGCGAGCGGGGTGTGCTCCGTCTGGTCGCGGCCGGGTTGTCGAACAAGCAGATCGCACAGGCCCTGAGCATCTCCGAGCGCACCGTCAAGTTCCATGTGACCGCGATCTTCAACAAGCTCGGCGCCGACAATCGAGCGCAGGCCGTCGCGTTGGCGGCGGAGCGCGGCCTCCTCTCCGGCTAGCGATCCCTTCGCGGTCCCTGCCTGTCCGAACGGACAGGTCCTCCCCTGTTCTTTCGCCCGAAGTGACAAGCGCGCTCCGCGCCTACCATCTCGACAGAAGATGAGGAGGCAACCATGATGAACCGCCACTCGAATCCGCATTCTCACGACGACGCGACGCCGGACCTCGACGGCGTGCGGGTCGCCATCACCGGCGGCACTTCGGGACTCGGCCTTGCTCTCGTGCGCGAGCTGCTCGGCCGCGGCGCTAGCGTCGCCTTCGTCGCGCGCGGCGACGACCGCGTCGCGCGCGTCGAGCGTGAGAACCCCGGTGCCCACGGCATCGTCGGCGATGTCGCGCGCAAGGAGGACATCCATCCGATCGCGCTCCAGATCCTGGGGAACCTCGGCGGCCTGGACGTCCTGGTGAACAACGCGTCGAGCCTAGGACCGGTGCCGTTGCGGCTGCTTGCCGACACCGAGTGCGAGGACTTCGAGCTCGCGCTGGCGACCAACCTGCTCGGTCCGTTTCGCTTGACCAGAGCGCTGCTCGGCGCGCTGGCCGCATCGGCGCGCGAGGGACGCGGCGCAGTCGTCCTCGACGTCTCGAGTGACGCCGCGGTCAACGCCTATCCGCAGTGGGGGGCCTACGGCGCGAGCAAGGCCGCGCTGCGCCACCTCGATGCGGTCTGGAACGAGGAGCTCGGGGCCGAGGGCATCCGGTGGCTGTCGATCGACCCTGGCGACATGGACACGCCGCTCCACGCGCTGGCGGTGCCGGATGCCGACCGCACCACGCTCAAGCGGCCCGAGCAGGCTGCGCGTGAGCTGGCCGACGCCATCGCCGCGGCGCTGCCCGTGGGGCGCCCACAGGCGACCCTGGCGGTCACGACAGCACGCGAAGAGGAGGCGCCGTCATGATCGCCGCGGGCCGGGCGTCGCAACGGCCTGCAGACGCCAAGCTGTTGGTACTCGACCGCCGCGGACGCATCACGCACGCGCCGCGTTCTCGTCTGGTCGACTACCTCCGTACCGGCGATGTGGTCGTCGCCAACGACGCCGCGGCACTTCCCGCGAGCTTGCGCGGCACGCACTTGGACAGCGGCTCCGAGATCGAAGTGAGGTTGGCCGGACGCAGGTCGCTCGCGCTCGAGGACGCGCCACGGTTCACCGCGATCGTCTTCGGCGCCGGCGACTTCCATCAACCCACCGAGCATCGGCCGCGGCCGCCGCTACTCTCGACCGGCGATCGAGTGGCACTCGGACCGCTGACGGCCACGATCGAGGCGACGCTCGACCATCCGCGCCTGGTGACCCTGCGTTTCGACGGCGAAGCGGCCACGGTCTGGGCAGGCTTGGCACGCCACGGCCGGCCGATCCAGTACGCGCACGTGCCGGAGCCGCTCGAGCTGTGGGATGTGTGGACGCCCATCGCCGCCGTCCCGGTCGCATTCGAGGCGCCATCCGCCAGCTTCGCGCTCGACTGGGAGATGGTAAGAGAGCTGCGCCGGCGCGGCATCGAGCTCGCCACCATCACTCTCGCCGCCGGCATCTCCTCCACCGGCGATCCCATGCTCGACCGCCGGCTGCCGCTCGACGAGCCGTACCGCGTACCCGTCGTCACCGCTCGAGCCATCGCCCGCGCGCGAGCGAACGGCGGCCGCATCGTCGCGGTCGGCACCACGGTGGTGAGGGCGCTCGAGCACGCGTCGAGCGAGGGAACCGTTCGAGCGGGCGATGGCATCGCCGACCAGCGCATCGATCGGGACACCCGGCTCGGTGTGGTCGACGTCATCCTCTCAGGCACCCACGAGCCGGAGACCAGCCACTACGACGTGCTGCGCGCCTTCGCTTCGGACCCGGAGCTCGGTCGCGCCAGCGTCGTGCTCGAGACCCACGGCTACCGGACCCACGAGTTCGGCGACTCGGTCCTGATCGAGCGCCGCCTCACCGCTGGAGGAGACCAGCCTGACGTCGAGAAACTGGAGGACAACGCGATGAAACTGAATCACCTCAACCTGACCGTCACCGACGTGGCGAAGGCCCATGGCTTCCTGCAGAAGCACTTCGGACTGCGCGACATGGGCAGAAGCAACGACACCATGGCCGGCCTGTACGACGATGACGGCTTCGCGCTGGTCTTGATGAAGGCTGGCCGCGCGGCCGAGGTCACCTACCCGCAGAGCTTCCACATCGGCTTCACGCAGCCGAGCGACGAGAAGGTGAACGAGATCAACCGGCGCCTGAGAGACGACGGGCTGGACGTCCCGCCGCCGGGCCGAGTCCACGGGGCCTGGGGGTTCTACTTCAACGCCCCCGGAGGCTTCGTGGTCGAGGTCGCCTGCTGGTAGCACGCTTCTCGATGCCGGCGACAATTCTCAAAGCCGCCGCTACCAGCGTCGCGTTGCTTTCCGCTGGCGATCCATCGGGTAGCCACAACGTGTCCTCGAGCCCGACCCGGGTGTCGTAACCGCGCCGCGCCGAGAGCTCGATCATCGGCCAGGTCGACCGGCCGGCCCCGTGCAGCAGCGCGGGACGATCGATCCCCGCCAGGACGTTCTCCATCTCCTCCAGGTTGACGTTGATGTCGCCGGCGCCGCCGGTGGGCTCCACCAGGATGCGCAGGCACTCGCCGGCGAGACCTCCGCCGACGAGGAGTCGCGCCGCGCGCGCGTCCCAAACGCCGGCTTCGATACCGACGCCGCGCTCGATCAGGAGGCGCATCAGCTCGCCGGCGCCCTCCTCGTGCACGTTCACCGAAGCGTAGTCGGGAAGCACGCTCCAGGACCGCACCAGCGCGAGGCGCCGTACGGCGTCATTGACGATCCAGGCGCCGGTGCTGATCCCGACCGGGATGGCCGGACAAGCCGATCGGATCGCCTCGAGTGCCGCGGCGACATCGCCGCTCGCGACGCTCTCTCTTCCATCGGCATCGCGCACATGCACGTGGATGGCCCGAGCTCCCGCCGCGACCGCGGCGCTGGACTCGGCCGCCTGCTGATCGGCGGTGATCGGAAGCGCGGCGTGCTCGGCGCGGGCGCGCCCGCCGTTGATCGCGGCCTGGACCAGACGTTCTCGGCCCTCGACGCGCATCTGCGCTCCATCCCCGACCGGCCTACTCGTAGCGCAGCGCTTGAATCGGATCGAGCGACGCCGCCTTGCGCGCCGGGTAGTAGCCGAAGAAGACGCCGACCGCGGCCGAGAAGCCGACCGCCATCAGCACCGCTTCCGGCGGCGTCGTGGTGGTCCAGCCGGTGAGGCGACCGAGCAGGGCTGCGCCGCCGAACCCGACGGCCAGCCCGATCACTCCGCCGAGCACGCTCATGACCACGCTCTCGACGAGGAACTGGGTGAGCACCGCGGAACCTCGCGCGCCGACCGCCATCCGGATGCCGATCTCGCGGGTGCGCTCGGTCACCGACACCAGCATTATGTTCATGATGCCGATGCCGCCGACGAGGAGCGAGATCGACGCGATCGCCGCGAGCAGGTTGGTCATCACGCGGCTCGCCATGAGGGACGCCTCGAACATCTCCGTCATGCCGCGTACCGTGAAGTCCTCCTCGTCGCCCTCG
>DATAFT010000507.1:0-5605 GCA_036257295.1 Thermoanaerobaculia bacterium | reverse complement strand
CGCGGCTGTGCTGGCGGCTCTGTCCGCGCCCACCAACGTCGAACGGCCGACCTCGAAGAGCTGCGTCAGCTCGTCTTCGCGGGCGCGCGCGGCGTCGGGCTCGAAGTCGTAGACGTTCAACACCTCGGCGCGCGCCTGTTCCTTCTTCTCGCGGGTGGTGTCGTTGTCCTGCCACAGCAGGTCGCGACTGGCGACCCACGCCCGCTGCGCGATCTCGCCGGGGTGGACCCGCGAGCCACGCCCGGTCGGAAACAGAACGGCGAGCCCGACCACCAGGTAGACCGCGATCCATAGCCACTGGACTTCGAGCAGACGATTCCACGCTCGCGCCACCGGCGCGATCAGATCTCGAGTCCGGCGCTGGGTCTGCTCGGTGCGGTTGGTCATGGTTGCGAGCGCAACCGATTCAACGTTGGGCCGGACGCTCCGGCCTGGGCTCTGGTGCGGCGCGCCGCGCGGTCTCCTGCTCCTCCGCAGCCCGCTCGAACCGGTCGTAGGCCGAGACGATCTTCTGGACCAGGGGATGGCGCACCACGTCCTTCTCGGTGAAACCGATGAACGAGATGCCCTCGACTCCATCCATCACGCCCCGCGCTTGAATCAAGCCCGAAGCTCGACCCGAGGGAAGGTCGATCTGGGTGATGTCGCCGGTGACCACCGCCTTCGACCCCAAGCCGATGCGGGTGACGAACATCTTCATCTGCTCCGGCGTCGTGTTCTGCGCCTCGTCGAGGATGATGAAGCTGTCGTTGAGAGTGCGGCCGCGCATGAAGGCGAGCGGCGCGATCTCGATGATCTGGCGCTCGATCATGCGTCCGACGCGGTCGAACCCGATGATGTCGTAGAGCGCGTCGTAGAGCGGCCGCAGGTACGGGTTCACCTTCTCCACCAGGTCGCCGGGCAGGAAGCCCAGCTTCTCTCCCGCCTCGACCGCGGGCCGCGTGAGGACCAGCCGGCGCACCCGCTTCTCGAGCAGAAAGGTCGCGGCCGCCGCCACCGCCAGGTAGGTCTTGCCGGTGCCGGCCGGGCCGATCGCGAACACCAGGTCCTGCTCGCGCATGGCCTCGAGATACTGCTTCTGATTGATGCTGCGCGGCGCCACCAGCTTGGCCGTCGACCTGGCGGCGCCCGGCTCGTCGAGGAAGAAGGCGACCAGTGACGCCGACGGATCCTCGGTGATGACGCGCACCGCCGTCTCGACGTCCTTGGGGCTGGGGCGAAAGCCGCGCTCGATCAGACGGCCGAGCTCCACGATCAGGTGCTTGACGGTGGTGACGTTGGCGGGGTCGCCCTGGATGCGCACTTCCTGGCCGCGCGCGCTCAAGCGCACCGCGAAGGCATCCTCGATCCGGCGCAGGTTCTCGTCCCGGATGCCGAAGAGTTGATCCCCGGCGCCGGCGGGCAGCTCGACCGCTGCGGATCCGCGCGACTCGACCACGGCTTCAGGCGCCAACACTCCCTCCGGGCATCGTCATCACTTTAGCAGCCCCCCCCCGCCCCAACCGGGGATGGGCAGGGGGATCTCGGCGATCCGATGCCGTCCGTCGCTCAGGCGCTCGAGACGGAAGGCACGGGCCTCGGCGCGCCACTCCGGCGGCAGCCGCTCCGCCCATTCGACGACCACCACGGCATCCGCCTCGAGCATCTCCTCGAGACCGAGCGCGCCGAGCTGATGGGGCTCGAGTCGATGCAGGTCGAGATGCAGCATGCGGCCGCGCGGACCGCGATGCTCCCGCACCAGAGTGAAGCTCGGCGACTGCACCTCGCGCGGCTCGATGCCGAGCCCGCGCGCGATGCCCTGCGCCAACACCGTCTTCCCGCTCGCCATCGCGCCGAAGAGCAGGCATCGCCCGCGCGGCGCGAGCTGCTCCGCGAGGCGCTCGCCCAGGGCGCGCGTCTCTTCCTCGTCCGTGGTGATCCAGTCGCCGCTCACTGCCCGCGCCTGCCGCGCCGGGCGCGCGGCCGCGGCGGCGACACGTCGTCGGCGACCAGCTCGGCCACTTCGGCGCGACCGACCGCGTGCGCCAGTCCGCGACGCGGCAGTCGCCGGCGTGCTCGCGCTGCGAGAAGTGCCCGAGGTAGCTGCTCGGCGAGATCTCCGGCCACCAGCCCATCCTCGCCCCGGCTCGCCGCGATCAGGTCGCCCGCGAGGCCGTGCAGGAACACGCCGTTCCTGGCGGCCTCGAGCGGCGACAACCCGCGCGCCAGCCAGGCGCCGACCGCGCCGGTGAGCACGTCGCCGCTGCCGGCGGTGGCCATGCCCGGGTTGCCGGTGGGGTTGACGTGAATCCCGCCGTCGGGCTCGGCGATCAGCGTCTGATAGCCCTTGAGCACGACCACGCAGCCGGTCGCGGCGGCGGCGTCGCGGGCCGCTGCGATGCGCTCGCCGGCGCCGTTCGGCGCACTGCGGTCGAGGAGGCGCCCGACTTCGCCCGGATGCGGCGTGAGCACGGTGGGCGCTCGGCGGCCGCGCAGATCGCCGGGGCGTCGAGCGAACGCATTGACGCCGTCGGCGTCGAGCACCACCGGTAGATCGAGCCTGGCCACCAGCTCGCGGATCCACGACGCGATGGCGGGCTCATCGCCCAGACCGGGTCCGATGGCGGCTGCACGCTTGCCGTCCCAGAACGCCGCGAGGGTCGCGGCGGCGGCCGTGCCCAGCCGGAGATCGCCATCCGCCGGCAACGGGAGCGTCATCGCTTCGACGCACCCGGCGTCCACCTCGGCGCGGATCACTTCGGGCGCCGCCACCGTCACCAGCCCGGCGCCGGTGCGCAGCGCTCCCCGCGCCGCGAGGACCGCGGCCCCCGACTTCCCGGGCGAGCCGGCGACGATCACCAGGTGCCCGAAGCTGCCCTTGTGCGCCTGGCGCGGACGCAGCGGCACGGCGAGGTCGAAGGCGGTCACCAGGCGCAGGCTCTGCGGCACACCGTCGAGCGCACGCTCCGGAACGCCCAGCGGCGCCGCCCACACCTCACCCGCCGCTTCTCCGGCGGGAAGGAGCACCAGCGCGCACTTCGGCGCGAAGAAGGTCACGGTCACGTCGGCGGCGACGTGCGGTCCGAGCAGCTCGCTGGACGAGGCGTCGAGCCCGCTCGGCACGTCGAGCGCGAGGCGAGGGGCGCGCGCGGCGTTGATCGCGATCACCAACTCCTCGCGCCAACCGGCGATCGGCCGTGTGAGCCCGATGCCGAACAGCGCGTCGACCACCAAATCGGCGCGCGCCAGCACCGCGCGCCCGGAGTCGAGGGAGGTCTCGTCGACGGCGAGCAACTCGAGCACCGGGTCGCTGCCAGTGCTCGCGCCGACGGCAGCGCGCAGCGCCCCCCATTGCACCGCCGCGTCGCCGCGCAGCTCGTCCTCGCGCGCGCAGAGCAGAACCGAGACCCGCGGGCCGCTGCGCGACACGAGCTGACGCGCCAGCGCGAGACCATCGCCGCCGTTGTTGCCGCCGCCGCACGCGATCGCCACCCGGCGCGCTCGCGGGAATCGGCGCTCGATCACCTCGGCGGCCGCACTCGCCGCGTTCTCCATCAGCACCAGTCCGGGAAGGCCCAGTCGCTCGATCGCGACCCGATCGATCTCGCGGGCTTCGGCGCTGTCGAGGAGACGCATGCCGCGCCCTGCTAGGCGGAGCGCGGCACGCCGGCGCCGCGCGCGGTGGCTCCCTCGAGGCCGGCGTCACGACGTCGCAGCCAGGCCGCCACGCGCGGCGACTCGACGCGGCCCGCCCGCAGGTTCTCGATCAGCCACTCGAGATCGCCCGGACGATCGATGTCGCGGCCGGTGTCGAGCATGGCGCGTCGCAGGCCGAGCTTCCGGCAGCGCTCGAGCGTCTGCTCGAGCACGCGGCCGGTGCTCCACGCGACGCCGGCGAAGAGCGCCGGGTCGATGCGATCGGCGCGCACGGCGAGCAGGTAGTAGCCGCCATCGGCGGTGGGCCCCAGCACCACGTCGGCGCCACGCTCCAGTTGATCGAATGCATCGTCGACGCGGTCGGCGTCGAGACCGGGAAGATCGCTGCCGACGACGCCCACCAGGTCGTGGCCGCGCGCGGCGTCGGTCAGCGCGTTCAACATGCGCTCGCCAAGGTCGGCGCCGCGCTGCCGATCGACGGCAGCGACCACGGGATGGCGAACCGCGGGCAGCGCGTCGCGCGGCTCGAGCGCGACCGCGACCCGCACCGAGAACCGGCCGCCCTCGAGGGCTGTCAGCAGATCGCCCAACAGCGCCTGATGCAGGCGCGCGGCCGAGGCAGGATTAAGATGGCCGATCAGACGAGTCTTGACGCGACCGGGGATCGCCGGTTTGGTGAAGACCAGAAGGCATCTGGTGGAGGGGTGGGCGGGATTCGGCGTGCGCCCTCCCATGCGAACGCATTCTAGTCGACCGGCGCCAGGAGGCGCCGCTCGACGGCGGTCACGCGACAGGACGCTCCGCGTCCAGTACACGAGTGCTAGTCGACCGGCGCCAAGAGGCGCCGCCCGACGGCGGTCATGACGTGCACGCTCACCACCGACTTCGGCACCGCCGACTGGTACGTCGGGGCGCTCAAGGGCACGCTGCTGCGTCTCGCTCCCGGCATCTCTCTGCTCGATCTGTCGCACGACATCGCGCCCGGGGACATCTCAGCGGCGAGCCTGGTGCTCGCAGGCGCGGCGCCGACCTTCCCGCCCGGCACTCTGCATCTGGCGGTGGTCGACCCCGGCGTCGGCAGCTCGCGCCGCCTGCTCGCGGTCCACGCTTCGGGGCAGTCCTTCCTGGCGCCTGACAACGGCCTGCTCACGCCGTTCCTCGCCGGCGGCATCGTCCACGCGGTGGATCGACCGGATCTCTATCTGACGCGCGGGGCGAGACGTTTCACGGGCGCGATCGCTTCGCGCCGATCGCCGCCGCGATCTTCGCCGGGATGGCGCTCGACCAGCTCGGCCCACGCGTCGCCGACCCGGTGCGCCTCGCCGCTCCACCGCCCACGCGCGACCAGCGGCGCGGCGTCATCAACGGACACGTCGTCCACGTCGATCGCTACGGCAACCTGGTCACCGACGTTCCGTCAGAGTGGGTTGGCGCACAGCGGGTGTCGGCGAAGGTGGGAGGCGCCTTCGTGGGCCGCCTCGCCACCCACTATGCCGAGCTCGAGCCCGGCGTTCCCGCGTTGATCGCCGGCTCGCTGGGGACGATCGAAGTGGCGCTGCGTGACCAGAGCGCGGCCGCCGCGCTGGTGATCCGCCGCGGCGACGCCATCACGATCGAGCTCCAACCGCCGCCCTCCTGAATCTCCGGTCCACCGCTCTTTTCGATCCACGTTTTCAGGCGCTTACGTGGCTCCGGGAAGCTCCCAAACCGGGCGCTACAATGGAAAAGACCCCCAACGCGACCGCGAAGGGAGGGTGTGGACATGACGCAGTGGGAGTACAAGATCATCAACATCCGCAGCGAGAACTACCGTCTGGATCCGGCCGCGGCCCACGAGCTGAATCGGTTGGGGGACGACGGGTGGGAGCTGGTCTCGATCACGTCGGTCAACTTCAAGACCGGCGCCACCGACAACATCGCCATGGTCTTCAAGCGACCGAAGTCCGGAGAGCGTTCTCAGTAATCGTCG
>DATAFT010000414.1:0-2875 GCA_036257295.1 Thermoanaerobaculia bacterium | reverse complement strand
AGCCCGCCACCGTGCCGCCGTACTACCTTCCCGTCCTGCGTTGGGCGGCGGCGCAGCTCGAACCGGCGCACACCACGGCCATCGCTGGATGGCCGCCGTCGATCGAGCTCGAGATCGAGCCCCTCGGAAAGGTGTTCTTCTGTCACGCGACGCCTCGGAGCGACACCGCGATCTTCACGCGTCTCACACCCGAGCGGGACCTCTTGCCCGCCTTCGACGGAATCGAGGCTCCGATCGTCGTCTGCGGTCACACCCACATGCAGTTCGACCGCAGGATCGGCACCACCCGCGTCGTCAACGCGGGGAGCGTCGGCATGCCGTTCGGGGCGCCTGGCGCCTTCTGGCTGTTGCTTTGCTCTGACGTGCGGCTGCGCCGGACGGACTACGATCGCGCCGCCGCGGCCGCCCGCATTCGCGCCACTTCGTATCCCGGGGCCGAGGAATTCGCCGCGCGCAACGTGCTGGAGCCTCCGACCGAGCGAGACATGCTGCGGTTGTTCGCGGCAGCGGATCTGGTGTCCGCCGCGAAGGCGGCGTCCGGGAGCGCCGGCTGATGCCCTTCGAGAGCCAGGCAACGTTGATCGGCTCGATCGGGGTCGCGCTGTTGCTCGCGGCGTTCCTGGCGAACCTGCTCGGGCGCCTGCCTTCCGACTCGAGCCTCTACAGCTGGCTCAACTTCGTCGGCGCCGCTCTGGCCTGCTACTCGTCGTACCTGATCGGCTTCATGCCGTTCGTGGTACTCGAGGGCGTGTGGGCGCTGGTGGCGCTGACCGCGCTCGCGCGCGGAGTCTTCGTCGGACAGCACAGCGCCGGCCGGGAATGAGATGACGTCGGGGTGACAGCATGAAGAAGACCATTGCCGTGTTCATGCGCCACGGATCACGCTGGGACCCCGCCAAGCCGGTGCGAGAACAAGCCTACTGGGACGACCATGCGCGGTTCATGGACGCGCTGTTCGATGCCGGTGGGGTCGTCCTGGGCGGTCCGTTCGCGGACGGCACCGGGTCCCTCGTCATTCTCGATGCCGAGAGCCCGGAGGCCGCGCGCGCGATCTACCGTGACGATCCGTGGACCAAGCACGACGTCCTCGTCGTCGCCGACGCCAAGGAATGGACGATCTTCCTCGACTCGAGGACGCCGAAGTCGTGATCGGCAAGCTCTGGTCGCGCTCCGCGCGACGGCGATCACTCGCCTCTACGACTCGAGCAGGAGCCGCGCCGGCTCCTCCACCACTTCCTTGATCCGGCGCAGGAACGTCACCGCCTCTGATCCATCGACCAGACGGTGGTCATAGGTGAGAGCGACGTACATCATCGGCCGGATGACCACCTGGCCGTCGCGCGCGATCGGACGATCCTGAATCGCGTGCAGACCGAGCACGGCGGTCTGTGGCGGATTCACCAGCGGCACCGAGAGCAGCGAGCCGAACACGCCGCCGTTGGTGATGGTGAAGGTGCCGCCGACCAGCTCGTCGACGGCGAGCTCGGCGGCGCGCGCGCGGCGGGCGAGGTCCGCGATCGCGCTCTCGATCTCGGCGAAGCCGAGGCTCTCCGCGTTGCGCACCACCGGCACCACCAGGCCGCGATCGGTGGCGACCGCGATGCCGATGTCCTGGTAGCTGCGGAACACGATCGTCTCGCCGTCGATGCGAGCGTTGAACTTGGGGAAGCGGCGCAGGGCATCGACGGCGGCCTTGACGAAGAAGGACATCAAGCCGAGACGAACGGCGTGGCGCTTCTCGAACTCGTCGCGCCACTGCTGCCGCAGCTCCTGCACCGCGGTCATGTCGACCTCGTTGAAGGTCGTGGTGAGCGCGGTCTCGAGCTGCGCTTCGACCAGCCGCTTCGCGATCCGCCGGCGGATCGCGGTCATCGGAACGACTTCCTCCTCGCGGCCGCCAGCGTCGGCGGTTGGTGCCCGAGACTTGGCGGGCTGCGCCGGCTCGCCGGCCGGCTCCGGCCGCGGTGCCTCCTCGCGCTCCAGCTTCTTCGCCGGAGGCTCCTTGCGCTCCGGCTCCTCGATAGGAGGCTCCTTGCGCTCTGGCTCCTTGGCGGGCGGCTCCTTGCGCTCCGGTTCCTTGGCTGGAGGCTCCTTGCGCTCTGGTTCCTTCGCCGGAGGCGCCTTGCGCGCCGGTGGCTTCTTCCCGGCCGCCGGCTCTTCGGTGCGCGCCCTCGACGCCGCAGCGCCGTCCCCCTCGTCGATCGTCCCGATCACGGCACCGATCGGCACCGCCTCGCCTTCCTTCGCGGTGATCGACGCGATCACTCCGCTCGCGGGCGAGGGCAGCTCGACGTCCACCTTGTCGGTCTCGAGCTCGGCCACCGGCTCGTCCTTCTCGACGCGATCGCCCTCGGCCTTGAGCCAACGCGTGATGATCGCCTCGGTCACCGACTCGCCGACCTCGGGGATCTTGAGCTCGACCGTCATTCACCCTCTCCCTTCACACCCCGACGAAACCGACGCCGCCGCCGCCGAATGCAGCATCCAGCAGCTCGCGCTGCTCGAGCTGATGACTCGCATGCGAGCCGGTGGCCGGGCTCGCCGACTCCGAGCGCGCGATGCCCTCGAGTGGCAGGCGGTCGAACAGGGCGCCGCGGAACCTGCGCTCGACGTAGGGCCAGGCGCCCTGGTTCCCCGGCTCCTCCTGGACCCAGACCACGCGCGTGCCGTCGGGATAGGCGGCGAGCGCGGCGCGCAGCTCCTCGCGCGGCCAGGGATGGAGCTGCTCGAGCCGCACGATCGCCACGTCGTAGCGCTTCAACGCGTCGCGACGCTCGAGCAGCTCGAAGTAGATCTTGCCGCTGCAGAGCAGCACGCGCGCGACCGGCGGCGTTTCCTGCCACCCGTCGGGAATCACGCGCTGGAAGCGGCCCGA
>DATAFT010000409.1:0-4268 GCA_036257295.1 Thermoanaerobaculia bacterium | reverse complement strand
AGCGTAGGCGTCGTCGACAGGGGTTGTCAAGTACTTTTATTCACAAAGAAAGACCGTCGGTCGCTGCCTTTCCTCTTGACCGCGCAGGCGATCGCGGTGTACCTTCCAGCCCTCGTTCCGGAGCTCATCGATGATAGCCACCATCCTTCATCTCTTTGCGCCGGCCGTCGTGCCGGCCGTGAAGCGGAGGACGCCGGGGCGCTAGCTCGTCTGCACCGAGCAGCATCGAAGAGCCCTGGGTCCTCCCGATCCAGGGCTCTTTTGTTTTCCAGCGTGGTGGCGTGTGCTCGGTGGCCTCGAATGATTCGGTGGTGACGGACATGGCCAAGATCGACATCTCTTATCGACGCATCTGCCAGATCGCCGGCCCGGTGGTGGTGACGAACTTCTCGTACACCATGATGGGCGCGATCGACACCATCATGGTCGGCCACCTGGGAGTCAGCGCCCTGGCGGCGGTCGGGTTGGGCAACATGATCTCGTTCTCGCTGCTGAGCTTCTTCTGGGGGCTGACCAGCGGGATCGACGCGCTCACCGCCCAGGCGTTCGGCGCGCGCGACCGCGACGGCGTCGGTCGCGTCTTCTTCCAGGGTCTCTACCTGGCGCTGATGTGCGGCGTCGTGATCCTGGCCGCCATGCCACTGGTGCGGATGCTGCTGGGCTGGGTCGACGCCTCGCCCGAGGTCGAGCGGGTCGCGCTCGAGTTCATGAACGTGCGCCTGTTCGGCGGGATCACCGTGGTCGTGCTGTGGGCGTGCGACAACTTCTACCGCGGGCTCGGACGCACCACCATCATGATGTGGTGCGGCATGGCGCAGCTGGTGCTCAACTGCAGCTTCAACTGGGTGCTCATCCACGGCCGGCTGGGCTTCCCGGCGATGGGCGCCGCCGGCGCGGCGCTCGGCACCGTGCTGGCGCAGCTCGCGATCGCCTTGTTCCTGCTGGGCAGCATCCTGTGGTTCGGTCGAGTGCGTCACGAGTTCTCCATGCGTCGCCACTGGCGCTTCCAGCCGGAGCTGTTCCGGCGCATGGTGCGACTGTCGGTGCCCATCGGCGTGCAGACCGGGCTCGAGATGGGCGGCGTCACCGTGTTCCTCGCGGTGGTCGCGCGCCTCGGCGACGCCGAGCTGGCGGCTACCAACGCCGTGATCCAGGCCTGGAGCGTCGCGTTCATGGGCGCTCTGGCGCTGGCGGTCGGTTCCACCACTCTGGTGGGGCAGTGCGTCGGCGCCCGCGAGCCCGAGCAGGCGCGGGTGGTGGTGCGGCGGGTGAGCCGGCTCGGCTATGGCTTGATGGCGGTGTTCGGCGTCGTGTACCTGCTGGCGCCGCGACAGCTCATGGCGCTGTTCGTGACCGCGGAGGACCTGCCGCGGCTGGTCGAGTTCGCGCGCCCGCTGTTCACGGTGGTGGTGGTGTGCCTGCTGTTCGACCTCAAGTTCAACTTGCTCTCCGGCGCGCTGCGCGGCGCCGGGGACACCGCCTTCAGCATGTGGGTGAACATCACCAGCGCCTGGCTGCTGTTCGTGCCCGCGCTCTTCTTCGCGACGCCGCGCTGGGGACTGGTGGGGGCCTGGTCGTGCTTCGTCCTGCACCTGGTCGCGATGTCGACCCTGCTCGAGCTGCGGGTGCGGGGAAGCCGTTGGCTGCACGAGCCGGTGCTGCAACGCCTGCCGCCGCCCGAGGTGGCCTCCGACCGGCTGGCGGCAGAGCGCGTGGTCCTGCCGCCGTGAGCGGGGGGCGCGGCGTAGTAAAATCCGCGGCCGGTGGCGCCACCTCGGTGGTCCGCCGACCCATGCCGCAAGCGATCGAGAGACGAGCGCCCGAAAAGATCTCGGCGATCGTCACCACCTTCAACGAGGAGCGCGAGATCGCGGATTGCATCCGCTCGCTCCTGTGGTGCGACGAGATCCTGATCGTCGACTCGTTCTCGTCCGACCGCACGGTCGAGATCGTGCGCTCGTTCCCGGCGCACGTGAGGCTGATCCAGCACACCTACTTCGGATCGGCGGCCCAGAAGAACTGGGCGATGGACCGCACCGACAACGAGTGGATCCTCATCTTCGACGCCGACGAGCGGTGCACTCCCGAGCTGCGGTCCGAGATCGAGACTCTGCTCGAGCGCGGCGCCGAGCACTCGAGCTACAGCATCCGGCGCCGGCTGTTCTTCCTCGATCGCCACATCCGCTTCTCGGGCTTCCAGCGCGACGTGGTGGTGCGGCTCATCCGCCGCGGCTGCGGCCGCTATCCCAACCGCCGCGTCCACGCCGACATGATGACTCTCGGCGCGGCGCCCAAGCTCGATCATCCGATGGACCACTACATGGTGCGGGATCTCTCGGAGTACGTGCATCGCATCTCCAAGTACGGCGTGTGGGGAGCGGCGCAGGGCTGGCGCGACAACCGCCGCTCCGGGATCTTTCAAGTGATCGGCCGGCCCGCGTGGCGCTTCCTGCGCACCTACGTCTTGCAGCTCGGTTTCCTCGACGGCTTCCATGGTCTCGTCTTCTGCTCGCTGCAGGCGTTCGGCACCTTCCTCAAGTGGACCATCCTGTGGGGCTGGCGCGTGACCGGGCAGCCGCGGCTTCCCGAGTTCGACGAGAGCGCCGAGACCTGGCAGCTCCTCGATCAGCAGCAGAACGAGTTCTGATACTTGAAGCTCTCGGTCGTTCTCAGTACGTACCAGAGCCCCGCTCTGCTCGAGCGCACGCTCCACGGTTATCGACGCCAGCGGCTGAGTCCGCTCGAGATCGTGATCGCCGACGACGGCTCAGGCCCCGAGACCGCCGCTCTGCTCACGCGACTCGCGTCGGAGCTCTCGTTGGAACTGCGCCACGTCTGGCACGAGGACCGCGGCTTTCGCAAGTGCGCGATCCTCAACCGCGCCATCGCGGAGGCGCGGGGCGACTATCTGGTGTTCTCCGATGGCGACTGCATCCCGTGGGCCGACTTTCTGGAGACGCACTCGGCGCTCGCCCGGCCCGGCTTCTTCCTCTCCGGCGGCTACTTCCGGCTGCCGCGCGAGACCACCGAGCGGCTCTCGGTCGGGGACGTAGCCCACGGGCGCCACGAGGACGTCGCCTGGCTCCACCGCCACGGCCTCGAGCGGAGCTGGCGCGCGCGGCGCCTGGCGGCGAGCGGCGCCCTGGCGCGCGCTCTCGACCTGGTAACGCCGACGCGCGCGACCTGGAACGGGCACAACGCGTCGGGTTGGAAGGACGACCTGATCGCGGTCAACGGCTTCGACGAGCGCATGGGGTACGGCGGCGAGGATCGCGAGCTCGGCGAGCGGCTGGTGATCCTCGGGCGGCGTGGCCGCCAGATCCGCCACCGCGCGGTGGTCGTGCACCAGTGGCACGAGCGCGGCTACGTGAGTGACGAGGTGCTGCGCGCGAACCGGCGCATCCGGCGCGAGACGGCGCGCGCGGGGATCGCGCGCACGCCGTTCGGAATCGTCAAGACGGCGGCGGAGTAGCTGACGGGAAGCTGCTGCGATCGATGCCCTGCACGATACGCAGCGCGTTTTCGTAGTACACCTTGCGCAGCACGGCATCGGGCAGCTCGAGGCCGTACATCTTCCAGTTGGCGTGCCGGCGGCGGTAGTAGTCGAAGTACTCGTCGGCGGTCTCGAGCACTCGGAAGTAGACGTGGTACTCGGTGGGCTCGAACGGGCCGTCCTTGCCCATCATCACGCGGTCCTGGTAGCGGACGATGAAGTCGCGCGCGGTCCGCGGCTGGCGACCGAGCTCGGCCAGCACCGCGCCCAGCTCGACGTTGACGTTGGGCAGCTCGTCGAGCAGCTTGCCGAGACGACCGAGGTCGTTACCGAGCCAGCCGAGGTGCGCCGCGATGAACGTGGTCTCGGGGTGCTTCCTGAACATGCCGTGCTGCTCACCCATGGTCTCTTCGAACGACGCGAAGCGGGGGTTGTCGCGGCGGCGGTCGGGGAACTCCGCGAGCTCGAGCCAGCGCTCGTTGAACTTGTCCCAGGGCAGCCAGAACGGCGACGGCTCGCCGGTGTGGATCAACACCGGAACGTGCAGCTCGCCGGCGCGGCGCCAGAGCGCGTCGAGCCGGGGGTCGTCGGTGTGGATGCGGCGGCCGGAGGTGTCCTGCGCGTACATGCCGAGGTTCTTGAAGATCTTGAGGCCGACCGCGCCGTTCTCGCGGACGTCGCGCTCGAGCTGATCCGCGGTCCGCTCGGCGTAGCCGGGATCGTCGATGCCTTCGTACGACGGCGTCGCGAACGCGACGAAGCGCTTGGGATACCG
>DATAFT010000408.1:0-3329 GCA_036257295.1 Thermoanaerobaculia bacterium | reverse complement strand
ATGGGCGCTCGCCAACAGGTACGCGGCCTGATCGTTGTCCGGGTCGATCGCGAGCGCCCGCTCGAAGCGCTCCGCGGCTTCTGCGTTCGACCCGCGGCGTAGCGCGACGCGGCCGAGACCGAGCGAACCCCACGGCTGGTCGGGACTCGCCGCCGCGAGCTCGCCGAACGCCAGCTCCGCCTGATCGAGGCTCCCGGCCTGGAGCAGCACGTTGCCGAGTCGATAGCGCGCCGCCTGGTTGGTCGGCGATCGCTCGAGCGCCGCGCCGTAGTACGCGGCCGCCTCTTCGACGTCGCCGCGCTCCTCGGCCAGCACGCCGCGCAGATGCGGCCAGTCAGCGGCGCGCGCATCGAGCGCGGCGGCTCGCTCGTAGCAGCGATCCGCCAACGCGAAGTACCGGTGCGCGTTGTACACGATGCCGAGCTCGCCCCAGCGCGCGCCGTTCGCCGTCTCACGCTCGACGGCGGCGACCGCGTCGCGGATGGCGGCGGCCACCGCCGGATCGAGCGCCTCGAGTCCAGTCACGCGCGGCACCGCGGCGGCGGCGCGCGCGTCGGAACGTTCGCCGACGCGGGAGGTCGATCCCGCGCGCGACTTGCCGGTCGTCCACCAGTGCGCGAGCCAGTAGGCGGCAAGTGGCAGCAGCGCGGCCACCGCGAGGGCCACCATGGCGGACGATCGGCGGCGGGGGCGGCCGGCGCGGGCGATCGCTGCGCGGCTCACGGACGCGCTCCCGGCGCGCGCTCGATCGTCACGATGCGATCGACGGCGACCTGCGCCACCGGCTGCGTCGCGCCGTCGGGCCACTTCACCTCGAGCGATTCGACGCCGGCTGCGTCGCCCAGCCCGAAGTGCGCCCGCGGATCGTTCGCGGCGCAGTAGCTGTACGCGGTCTGCACCAGTCGCCGCTGCACGCGCCCCCCGGCTCGCACCGTGATCTCGGCGCCGATCCCGTCGACGTTCTTCGCGGTCGCGTCGTGCAGCCGCACCATCAACCAGTGACGGTCGGCGCCGGTCTGGTTGCGCAACAGGCGCGCCGGACCGTCGTTGGTCGCGATCAGAACGTCGACGTCACCATCGTTGTCGACGTCGCCGAAGGCGGCGCCGCGTGAAACCTCCGCGCGCGCGAACGCGGGGCCGGATCGCGCGGTGACGTCCTCGAAAGAGCCGCCCTCGCGACCGTGGAGGAGGAGATTCGGCTCGCGATAGTCGAACGCCGGTGGCGCCGGTAACTGTGCGCCTCCGGCGACCGGCGCTCCTTCCTGCGAGCTCGCCCCGGGCTCGAGCAGCGCGACGCTGTCGCCCGGCACCACCTTGCCGTTGGCGATGAATGCGTCCAGCAGCGAATCGCCGTCATAGTCGAACAGCGCCGTGCCGAACCCGGTGTAGGGCTGCGTCACCGAGCTCAGCCCCATCTCGTCGGTGGCGTCGAGGAAGTTGCCGTCGCCCCCGTTGCGGTAGTAGGTGCTGCCCTCACCCGAGAGATTCACCACGAAGAGGTCCCAGTCGCCGTCTCCCTCCGGATCGGCGACCGCCACTCCCATGCCCGCCTGCGCGAAGCCCATTCCCGACAGCGCGCAGCCGCGCTCGAGCGCCTCCTCGCGGAAGGTGCCGTTGCCGTTGTTCATCCACAGGAAGTTCGGGCGCTGGTCGTTGGCGACGTAGATGTCGACGCGGCCGTCGCGGTCGAAGTCGGCCGCGACCACGCCGAGACCGGTGGACGCGAGCGCCGCGACTCCGGAGCTGCGGCTCACGTCGGTGAACCGGCCGTCGCCGTCGTTGCGATAGAGCGATGCCGGCTGCGGTGGGTACTCCGCCGGCCTGCAGTAACCGCGCAAGCCCATCGGGCCGAGGCAGACCTTCTCGAGCTTCGGCGACCACTCGAGGTAATTGCAGACGAAGAGATCGAGATCGCCGTCGGTGTCGTAGTCGAGGAACGCGGCGCTGGTCGAATAGCGGGGGTCGCCCACTCCGGCGCGAGCGGTCAC
Source organism: Thermoanaerobaculia bacterium (assembly GCA_036257295.1). Classification (GTDB taxonomy): domain Bacteria; phylum Acidobacteriota; class Thermoanaerobaculia; order Multivoradales; family Multivoraceae; genus DATAFT01. The sequence goes on along the minus strand of DATAFT010000408.1, from coordinate 1,341 downwards.
GTCTTCGAAGGTCCCATCGCCGCGGTTGCGCCACAAGCGATTGGCGCCGAGGTTGGTGACGTAGAGATCGACGTCGCCATCGCCGTCGTAGTCGGCGGCGGCGGCCCCCGAACCGTAGTCGTCGTCGGCGCCGAGGCCCGCGTCCGTCGTCCGCTCCTCGAAGGTGCCGTCGCCACGGTTGCGCCACAGGCGATCGCCGGCGCCGCCGCCAGCGACCGGCGGCAGCGGCCCCGACTGGACCAGGACAACGTCTAGCCAACCGTCGGCGTCGGCGTCGAACAGCGCGACTCCGCCCTGCATCAGCTCCGGGTAGTAGAGCTCGCCGGTGGCCCCGTTCTCGTGGATGAAGTCGATGCCGGACTCGCGAGCGACCTCGACGAACGGTGGCTCGGGCTCGCGAGGCGGGGCATCGGCGGCGACGGTTCCGGTCGCGGTGTCGGTCCCGCAGCCGACCGCCAACACCAACGCGAACACCGGCGCCAGGCGCCCGGCGGCGCCGAGCCGAGGGAAAGCGAAGCTCCGGGTCCCAGGCAATGCCAGCGAGACGACTCCCGTCGGTCAACTGCCGCAGTCCTTGCGACGAAACGCTGGGTCGACTCTACCCGCGACGGCAGATTCGATCCAGCGCTCCGATTTGGACCGAACGATATAGAGGGCCGATCCGGGAAAATGGACCGCCATCCACCCGCCTGAAGACTGGGGACGTTTTTCGGCACTGGACGAAGGTCTCGGTTCGTCGCGCAAGAGACTGCAAGAGAGAGGATTAGGGGCCTGTCCGTCGACGCGGCCCCGCTCGGCGCACTCCTTGCTTGCACTCCGATTGACTTGCTGTGTCCAGACTCCTCGTCCTTCGCTCTTTGTCCGGCGCATCGGCGCCGTTGCTTTGCAATTTTTTGATGAAGGCCGTTACCTGTCGGCCAGTGGATCCGCTACGGCGGAAGGAGGTTCGATGAAAAGGGTGCTCGCTGTCCTGTCTTTGTTGTTTCTCATGTCCGGGCTAGCGCTCGCCGACGGTCCGGAGACCGGCACGGTGAGCGGCAAGGTGACCAACGCGCAGGGCGAATCTCTGCCCGGCGTGATGGTGACCATCGAAGGTGAACGCGGCGCGCAGTCGACGACCACGGACGAAAGCGGTAACTACCGCTTCGCGCTGCTGGTCCCCGGCGGCTACAAGATCACGGGATCGCTCGAAGGGTTCAAGGCAGCTACGGCGGCCGCCACCGTCAGTGCTGGCAGCAAGATCGAGCACAACCTCCAGATGAACCTCGAGACGGCGGAGACCATCACGGTCACCTCCGAAGCGCCGATGGTCGACAAGTTCAACGTCAGCGCCGGCCAGAC
>DATAFT010000323.1:0-1560 GCA_036257295.1 Thermoanaerobaculia bacterium | reverse complement strand
CGGGATTGGTCTGAGGGCCCACGCGGTAGCGCGCGGTCACCTGGAACTTGTCGTTGAGGCAGAGAGCGGTCTCGGTCTGGTTGCCGCAGTCGGACGCCACCGCCGCGATCAGAAAGTTGACGCCGGTGCCCACGAGCGCGCCGTCGTGCGGGCCGATGACGTCGTTGCCGTTGCCGCTCAAGGGCCAGACCGCGACCAGGCCGGTCATCGGCGTGGTGACGCGGACGTTGAGCTTCTCGCGGATCTGCGCCTGGGTGCGCTCGACGCTCCAGAGCCGCACTTCGTCGATCAGCGCGTTGGGCGAGAAGGGATGGTCGACGTCGCTGCCGATGCGCACCGGGTCCGTGCCGCTGGTCGGATTGCCGGCGAGTGCCTGCGACGCCACCAGCTCGCCGTTGACGTAGTGATTGCGGGTGGCGCCGTCGAAGGTCACCGCGAAGTGCGTCCACTGTCCCTCGAGGATCCGCCCGCCGTTGAATTGAGAGGCGTCGCCTCTCACGTAGGACCGGAGAGTACGGATGCCGCCGACGTTGCAGATGCCGACCCACCAGGCATCTTGGTATCCCTTGCCGACGATGGAGCGGCAGTCCGGGCTGACGCCGTCGTCCAGGTTCGACAGTACCCAGCCCTCGATGGTGAGCGCGAACGGCGGGTCGAGCGCCCCGTCGTTCGGGATCTGAACGTAGCCGTGGGAGGTGGGGAACCCCGGCGTCGAGATCAGGTAGCCGTCGAACGGCTGCGCCCACGCCGGCGCCGAGAACAGGAGAACGCCGAACAGGAGAACAGCGAAGCGCGAACACGAGCCTGCGGAAACGAAACGCATGGGAGCCTCCTTTTACGAGGCGCGCCCCCTCTGCGCGCATGAGCTCGACTACGAGACGTCGCCGAAACCGATCACCTGGCGAGCGACCTCGCCGGTCTTGAGCTTCTGCAGCGCGCCGTTGACGCCGTCGAGATCGACGTGGGTCTCGAGCAGGTCGTCGAGGCGCAGCTTGCCGCTGAGATAGAAGTCGACGAAGCGCGGCATGTCGACGCGGAAGCGGTTGGAGCCCATCGAGCAGCCCTGGAGCTTGCGCTCGGCCAGGAGCTGATGCGCCGGGATCTCGATCGTCATGCCGAAGGGAACCATGCCGATGATGGTCGCGGTGCCGCCCGGACGCAGCATCGCCCAGGCCTGCTCCGCGGTCTTCTTCAAGCCGATCGCCTCGAGTGCGTGGTGAACGCCACCGCTGGTCGCCTCCTTGATCGCTTCGACCGGGTCGACGGCGCGTCCGTTGACCACGTCGGTGGCGCCGAACTTCTTGGCCAGCTCGAGCTTCGACGGCACCACATCGACCGCGAAGATGCGGGAGGCGCCGGCGAGTGCCGCGCCGTTGATCGCGGAGAGGCCGACGCCGCCGCAGCCGATCACCGCCACCATCTCGCCCGGCTCGACGCGCGCGGTGCGGAACACCGCGCCGACGCCGGTCATCACGCCGCAGCCGATCAGCGCGGCGCGATCGAGCGGCATGTCGTCGCGGATCTTCACCACCGCGTTCTCGTGCACCAGCATCTGCTCGG
>DATAFT010000428.1:0-2695 GCA_036257295.1 Thermoanaerobaculia bacterium | reverse complement strand
CACTTTCGAGCTGTTGCCGGAGAAGGCGCGCCTGGCCCGCGAGACGTTGGCGCTCGCCGAGATCGGCGACCGCGTCGAGCTGCGCGAAGAGAATGCGATTGCCGGGCTCGATGCGATCGACGGCGTGAGCTTCTGCTTTCTGGACGCCGAGAAGGACGTCTATCTGAGCTGCTGGAGGAAGCTTCAACCGAAGCTCGTTCCCGGTGCGCTGGTGCTCGCCGACAATGTGATCAGTCACCGGGACGAGATGACCGACTTCCTCGACGCGGTCGAAGCCGACGGCGACATGGACTCGGTGGTGGTGCCGATCGGCATGGGCGTCCTGCTGGCGAGGCGGTGGGGCGGTGGTGCCGCGACTTGAGTGAATGCCCCTAGTGTAAGATCCGGACATCTCCTGCTCCTCCTGCGGCCCGAACTGGGATCCGATATGAGCGATTGGGTTTCTCGGGGGCTACCAAATGCTGAGTGGGCCCACAGGGCGAGCGCAGCCGTACCCAGCGCGCACAACATGACGGCGAACATGACGGATCCTGGCGTCGTGCGTCCGGTGCTCCACCCCGGCGTCTTCATCGCCGACTCCAGTGGCGACATCCTGTTCTGGAACGCGAAAGCTCAAGAGGCGCTCGAGCGTCTGGGCAATGCCGGCTGCCTCGACGACCTGTTCGATGCGGACTCGCTCGAGCGGTTGTTCGGAAAGCGCGAGTGGCTGACGGTCAAGCCCCGGGGCGCGGCGGGCGTATGGCGCGTGCGAGCTCGCCGCCTGCTCGACTCGGGTCGATCGCTGGTGTTCTTCTTCGCCGACGAAGTCCGCACCCCCGCCTGATGTCAATCGACTAGCGAGGATCCGGTCTCGGCGCCGACGCGCCGTGGGCAGCGCCTCAGCTCGCCGTCGTGTCGACGGTGGGAAATCGGGTCGGAATCCGCTGGATGCAGGCCAGCGACTCGGTCCAGTAGTAGATGCTCTTGAAGAAGACGAGCACCTCGCCCTTCTCGAGCAGCAGCTTGCGGTACATCACCGCCTTGCCCAGGTCGAACCCGGCCATGATCTCGCGCCAGTCCTGATAGCTGCCGGTCAGGATGTAGGTTGCGCTCGCTTCGGCGTCGTCGCGCGTCGCCAGTCGCGAGCGGACGCAGCGGCCGGCTTCGAGGTCGAGCAACAGGCAGTTGCGCGCCGCGTTGCCCGGTAGACCAACGACTGTGAGCGCGAGCTGGCAGTTGACGTACTGCTTCGCCTTCTCGATCCACTCCCAGAAACGCGGGATCTTCCTGGCCCTCGCTTCGGGGCTCGGTCCGGCGTTGACGGCCTCCTTGGCGGCCTGAGCCCATTCGCGTCCGAAGAAGGCGACGGGCGCCGTCGCCGCGCGCCGTCTGGCCGCGGCGCGCTTCGGGCGCGCCGACGCGCGCGGAGTTTTGCCGGCGACCCGACGCGCCATCGTCAGCCTCCGGCCAGCACCGGATCCATGCGCTCGATCTTGTCCTCGATGTCGTCGGGGATGCGGTCGATGCCGACCACCTTGAGCTTGCGCCGCGTCTGCGCGCCGAGCACCTGGCGCACCCGCTCCTCGCTCCACCCGATCGGCTCGTAGACCACGTAGTTGCTCGAGGTCCCCGCCATCACCAGGATGGTGCGCAGTGTCTCGAACAAGTCGTTCACCAGCTTCGGCTCTTCGGCCAGCAGCTCGCGGATGAAGCGGATGCCGCCCTGCACGTGGCGGGCTTCGTCGCGACAGGTCGCGGTGAAGCCGGTGTAGTAGCCGGGCAGGATCTTGTTGTCGCGCGCGTAGCCGAGCGTGATCTTCATCACCGAGAGCGCCAGCACGCCCTCGATCCACAGCATGTAGCAGGTCGCGTACTGCATCTGCAGGTGCTTGTCGTAGGGGTCGCGCCGCAGGCGGTCGGTGAGGTAGGAGAGCAGGCCGAACGGTCCGACGAACGTCTCCGAGATGTACTGGTAGGAGCCGTCGAGCACGTCGAGGATGGACTCGCCCTCGATGCCCACCACCTCGCGGTAGAAGCGGTCGAAGAAAACGGTGTGGCGCGCCTCGTCCTCGAGGTGACTCGAGAGGAAGATCTTGTAGTCCTCGGGAATGCCGAAGAAGAGGGGGGCGAGCTCGACCGCGACCTGACGCTCGCCATGGTGGAAACCCGAGGCGATCTGGAGGAACGTCCGCTTGGCGTCCGGAGCGATCCGCGCCCAGTCCTGCCGGTCGCGCGTGAAGTCGAGATCGTCGACGTTCCAGCGCTGCCGCAGGTAGCGGCTGTAGAGCTCGAGGTAGCTCGGCAGGTTGGGGCCGGTGCCGGCGTAGACATACTCGATCATGTCGTCGATGTCGACGCGACGGATGGCGTCGAGCTCGATCGAGCCGACGTCGAGTCTCCTCGCGACTTGGTGTCTCTGGACGCTCATGTCGGTGGTCTCCTGGAGTCGCGATCGTGGAAAGCCGGAGCGACGCTACCGTATCCGGATCTCGGGCGCGCGAGCCAGCACCTGTGGCGCCGCCGCCCGTCGCATCCACTCCTCGAGCGCCTCGACGCTCCCGAGCGCGCCGCCCGGGCGCGCCGCCGCGCCCAACGGGCCGCCTCCCGCCAGCGCGCGCACTCCGCGCAGGGCCTCGACGGCGGTGCCCCAATCGCTCGAGAAGAGGGTCTCGAAGATCGTGCGCTGGCGCGGGAAGAGCTCGAGCGGATACTTCTT
>DATAFT010000304.1:0-2242 GCA_036257295.1 Thermoanaerobaculia bacterium | reverse complement strand
GTGTTGCAGCGCGACCAGGCGCGCGCCGCGCTCCATCCCAAGCGCGACATCGACTGGCAGGACTGGATCGCGGCGGCGGCGCCGTGCGATTGCGTGCCGGTCGCCGCCACCGATCCGCTCTACATCCTCTACACCTCGGGCACCACCGGCCGGCCGAAGGGCGTGGTCCGCGACCACGGCGGCCACGCTGTAGCTCTGTCATGGAGCATGAAGAACGTCTACGGCGTCGAGCCCGGCGAGGTGTGGTGGGCGGCGTCGGACGTGGGTTGGGTGGTCGGCCACTCCTACATCGTCTACGCGCCGCTGCTCCACGGCGCCACCTCGATCCTCTACGAGGGCAAGCCGGTGGGAACGCCCGATGCCGGCGCCTTCTGGCGCGTCATCTCGCAACACGGCGTTTCCGCGCTGTTCACCGCGCCCACCGCGTTTCGCGCCATCAAGCGCGAGGACCCGCGCGGCGAGCATCTGCGCCGCTACGATCTCGGACGCTTCCGCACGCTCTTCCTCGCCGGCGAGCGCGCCGATCCCGATACGGTCCGCTGGGCCGAGCAGCTCCTCGGGGTACCGGTCATCGACCACTGGTGGCAGACCGAGACCGGCTGGGCGATCGCCGCCAACTGCGCCGGGCTCGGCCTGCTACCGGTCAAGCACGGATCTCCGACCAAGCCGGTACCGGGCTGGGACGTGCGCGTCGTCGACGAGCATGCCCGTGAGCTCCCGCGCGGCGAGACCGGAGCCATCGTGGCGAAGCTGCCGCTGCCTCCAGGCTGCCTGACCACGTTGTGGCAGAACGAGGACGGATTCAGGAGCTCGTACCTGACCGAGTTCCCAGGCTTCTACCAGACCGCCGACGCCGGATTCATGGACGCCGACGGCTACCTCTACGTGATGAGCCGCACCGACGACATCATCAACGTCGCCGGCCATCGCCTCTCGACCGGCGGCATGGAAGAGGTGCTGGCGGCGCATCCCGACGTCGCAGAGTGCGCCGTGGTCGGCGTCGCCGACTCACTCAAGGGTCAGGTGCCGCTCGGCCTCGTCGTGCTCAAGGCGGGCGTCGACCGGCCACACGACGCGATCGTTCGCGAGTGCGTGGCGATGGTGCGCGACCGCATCGGACCGGTGGCGTCGTTCAAGACCGCCGCGGTGGTGAATCGTCTGCCCAAGACGCGCTCGGGTAAGGTGTTGCGCGGCACCGTGCGCAAGATCGCCGACGGCGTGGAGTGGCGGATGCCGGCGACGATCGAGGATCCGGCGGCCCTCGACGAGATCGGCGAGACGCTACGCGGGCTCGGATATCCAGCGCTGACCTCGGCGGCGCGGTCCTAGGCGGCCGATCCGGTCCGCCGGATCGGATCGCCCAATGTGATTCCTAGCAGGGCGCTGACACACTGCCTTTCTCAGCGCCCTGCTAGGGCCGTCTCTCGGGCAGCACGCAGAACGCGCCTTCCGAGTAGCCCTGCGCCTCGATACCGAGCGCGTGATCGAAGCGCGCCCGGTAGTTCTCCCAGGCGATCGTAGCGGTGAGCTCCACCATCTGTTCGTCGTCGAAGTGCCGGCGCAACTCGGTGATGAGCTCGTCGGCCACCTCGACCGGCGCCGCGGTCATCACAGCGGCGTAGTCGAGCACCGTCTTCTCCACCGCGTTGAACGCCGCGCTGTCGCGATAACGCGGCAGCTCGCGGAGTTGATCTTCGGTGACCCCGGCCGCTCTGCCCACGGCAGAGCCGATGTCCATTCAGAAGGGACAGCCGATGAGCGCCGCGGTCTTGAGGTTGGCGAGCGACTTGAGCTTGGCGTCGACCCGTCCGGCGCGCGCGAGGAACCGCTCGAACCCCATGTAGGCCTGCAGGATCGCCTCGCTGTGCGCGGTGACGCGCAGCGGCTCGGGAACGCTCCCGAGCGCCCGCTCCACTTTCTGGAACGCCTCGTTCGCGATCGCAGACGCGTCGTCCGCCGAGACTCCCTGAATCCGAGTCATTTCGTCTCCCTCTCGAGCAGGATCTCGAACTCGACCTCGTCGTGGATCGGCATGCCGCCGAACCCATGCAGCGGAATCTCGGGCTTGAGGTCCCGGCGGGCGGCGTCGACCGCGCCCTGGTGCACGGCGGCGAGGCGCATGCCCCGGTTGCGGTAGAACTGGATCGCCGGCGCGTTGTCGTTGGTGGTGACCAGCCACAACCGCCGGCAGCGTCGGTCGCGGGCGGCGGCGACGGCCGCCTCGAGCAGCGCGGTGCCGTCG
>DATAFT010000272.1:0-2524 GCA_036257295.1 Thermoanaerobaculia bacterium | reverse complement strand
CCGTTGTAGAGGAAGTACTCGCCCATGGCGCAGCCGGAGTAGGGCGAGATGTACTGGACCGAGGCCGGCTCCGACGCCGAAGCGGCGACCACGATGGTGTGACCCATCGCGCCGTAGTCCTCGAGCGTCTTCACCACCTGGGCGATGGTCGAGCGCTTCTGGCCGACCGCGACGTAGATGCAGATGACGCCGGTGTCCTTCTGATTGATGATGGTGTCGATCGCGACCGCGGTCTTCCCGGTCTGGCGGTCGCCGATGATCAGCTCGCGCTGGCCGCGGCCGATCGGGATCATGGCGTCGACCGCCTTGAGCCCGGTCTGGAGCGGCTCGCGCACCGGCTGGCGCTCGATGACTCCCGGCGCGATGCGCTCGAGCGGGTAGTGGTCGGAGGCCGCGATCGGTCCCTTGCCGTCGACCGGGCGTCCGAGCGCGTCGACCACGCGACCGACCAGCGCGTCGCCCACCGGCACCTGCAGCACGCGGCCGGTGCGGCGGACCTCGACGCCCTCGTCGACCAGGCGCGACTCGCCCATCAGCACGGCGCCGATCTGGTCCTCCTCGAGGTTGAGCGCGAGGCCGTAGACGTCGTTGGGGAACGCCAGCAGCTCGCCCGCCATGGCCTTCTCCAGGCCGTAGATGCGCGCGATGCCGTCGCCCACAGAGAGCACGGTGCCGACCTCGGCAACGTCGACGCCGGCTTGGTAGCCCTGCAGCTGGCGCTTGAGGATCTCGGTTATCTCGTCGGCTCTGATTGCATCGGCCATCGGTATCTAACCTCCGTCCGCCAGCGTCTGGGCGAGACGATCGATCTGTCCGTTCAAGCTGGCGTCGTAGCGTCGACTGCCGACGCGCGCGACGAATCCGGCGATCAGCTTCGGATCGAGCCCGAGCGTCAACTTCACCTGTTGCTCGAGCATCGTCTCCAGCGTCGAGCGCAGTCGCCGCTCTTGTTCGTCGGTGAGGGGATGCGCAGTGGTGACCTCTGCGCGCACCACGCCGAGACGGCGGTCGAGCAACTGATCGACGATGTCGAGCACCTGGTCCACCTGCGTGAGGCGGTAGTTGCGCGCGAGCAGCTCGATCAGGCTGCGCACCAGCGGTCCGATCGCGAGCCGCGCCGCGATCTCGCGCAGCACCTCTTCCTTGACCCGGCGCGGCACCCCGGGGTTGGAAGCCATCTTCTTGATCTCGGGGACGCGCCGCACCGCGTCGACGAAGCGCGCGAGCTCGTCGCGCGCGCGCACCGCGTTCTCGGTGGTGCCGGCGCTGTCGAGCAGCGCCTTGGCGTAGGGACGCGCGAAGCGGCGGCTCATCGTCTCTCGCTCTCGAGTCGGGTCAGGCTTTCGTCGAAGAGACGCTCGAGCTTCTCGGGATCGACCTCGCGCTCGATCCGCTCGCGGGCGAGGCCCGCCGCGAGCTCGGCGGCGTAGCGCTGGAGCTCCTTGCGCGCCAGCCCGGTGCGCAGCTCGATTTCCTGCTGCGTCTGCTGGAGCAGCCGCTCGCGCTCGCGCTCGGCCTGGGCCAGAATCTCTTCTCGCTCGCGCTCGGCATCGGCCTCGCTACGCTTGATCAGGTCGTCCATCTCGCGCCGCAGCGCCTCGATCTGACCGGAGAGGTCCTGCTTCATGCGGCGCGCTTCCTCCTGCTGCGTGCGCGCCCGCTCGAGGTTGCTCGCGATCTCCTTGGAGCGGCTCTCGAGGAACTGGCGGATGCCCGGCACGATGAAGTAGCCGAGGATGCCGAGGAAGAGGAGCAGGTTGAGCCAGAGCCAGACCCAGCGCGGGAGGCCGAGGAAGGTCGCCGACTCACCGCTCTCGTTGGCCCACGCGGGCAGCGAGACCGCGGCGGCGAGAGCGGCGCCGGCGATCCAGGCGGCGCCGGCGGCGAGTGACGGGCGCAGCCTCAAGCGGCGGTTCCCAGCAGGCGTTGAACGATGTCGTCGGCGAGGGTGCGGACGCGCTCCGAGAGCGTCTGGCGTTCGGCGCGGACTTGACGATCGATCGCGGCGCTCGCCTCGCCGAGCTCCGCCTGCACCGTCTTCTTGACCTCGGCGAGAGTCGCGAGCCGGCGCTCCTGCGCTTCGCGGCGACGCTCGGCGCGGGCGCTCATCGCACGGCGGCGGGTCTCGGCGAGCAGGGTGCGCTCCTCGTCGAGCTTCTTCTGCGTCTCGGCGAACGCCTGTTCCCAGGTCTCCTGCGCGGTGCTGACCCGGCCTTCGCGCTCCTCGAGCAGCGCCACCATGGGTTTGAAGAAACAGACCCGCAGGATCACGTAAGTGACCCAGAAGATCGCCATGATCACCAGAATGCTGGCGTCGAAGCTCACCGCTGCTCTATCCTTCGATGTTGGGCATGCGCCGTCTGCGGCGCCGAATTGCTAATTTTACGGGACGTTACGGGGACGTGCGAAGCTCGCGCGCACCCGCAGGGTCGCCGCGCGAACGGCGGCTGGAAACGGCCGGCAATCTACCAGGCGCTACCCTCAGGGTCAAGGCGAGATGACGTCCGAATACGACCCTTTTCTC
>DATAFT010000417.1:0-3699 GCA_036257295.1 Thermoanaerobaculia bacterium | reverse complement strand
GCGATGAAAGTCTCGATCGAATACTGCGTCCGCTGAAACTACACACCTCAGGCCACCAGTCTGGCGGCCGCGATCAAGAACGAGCTGGGCATCGAGTCGACGCTGATCAAGGGTGACCGTGGGATCTTCGACGTCAAGGCGGACGGCGCCACCGTTTTCTCCAAGTACGAGGAGGATCGGTTCCCGACCCAGGACGAGATCCTGCGGGCTCTGCGCGCTCGCGGCGCCTGACCGTGCCCAACTCTGCCCGCCTGCGGATTCCGAGTGACCGCGCCCGGTAGCGGCCCGATCCTCGCCACCGAGCGCCTTCGTCTGGCGCCCTGCGCCGAGGCCGACGTCGAGCGGGTGCATGCGCTGCTCACTCATCCCGACGTCCGGCGCTACTTGATGGACGACCTCGTGGTCGGGCGTGAGTGGGTGTTCGACCTGGTCCAGTCGAGCCGGAGCACGTTCGCCGATGCGGGCTACGGGCTCTGGTGCCTCGAGTCGAAGACGGACGGCGCCTTCGCCGGCATCGCCGGCCTGAGGGTGACAGCGGGCGCGCGCGAGCCGCAGCTGCTCTACGCGCTCGACCGCGCGAGCTGGGGCCGCGGCCTCGCCACCGAGGCGTCGACCGCAGTGATCGACTACGCCTTCGACGAGCTCGGCTTCCGCGAGCTGCTGGCATCGACCGATCCGCCCAACCGCGCCTCGATCCGCGTGATGGAACGGCTCGGCATGCGCTTCTTCGAAGCGGTGCGAGCCGGCGGCCTTCCCATCGTCTTCTATCGGATCGACCGCGACGAGTGGTCGCGCCGGCGCGATCGACCGGCGCCGGCGTCGATCGGCGGCAGCACCGCGCGATGACGGGCGGTTCCGTGCTTTCGATCCGCACCTACCGCGAACAGGACTTGGCTGCGGTGGAGGCGATCTGGACCGTGCTCTTCCCCGCCACCGCGCCCTATCACGCGCCGCTGTGGAGCATTCGATCCATGGTCGCGCACGCTCCAGATCTCTTCTTCGTCGCAGAGATCGAAGGCGAGGTGGTCGGCACCGTCCTCGCCGGTTGGGACGGGCATCGCGGCTGGATCTACTCGCTCGGCGTGCGTCCCGACCTCCAGCGCGGCGGCATCGGGTCCGCGCTCCTCGCTCACGCGGTGGAAGCGTTGCGCGCCCGCGGCTGCCCCAAGGTGAACCTCCAGATCCGGGGCGATAACCGCGACGTCGTGGGCTTCTACGAGCGCCTGGGGTGGAGAGTCGAGGATCGGGTGAGCATGGGCCTGCCGTCTCCCAGCCCTCTTGACCCTTGACGCTTGACTACCGCGGTAGTACTAATACAGTAGTAACAACGGCCGGGCGCTTGCGTATTGCAAGCCGGGAGATCCATGGCCAAAAAACACAAGCTGGGGGACCTGCAGCTCGCGATCCTGCGCCGCCTGTGGCGACGCGGCGAGGCGGCGGCCGCCGAGGTGCACGCCGATCTCTTCGACGACCGCGGTCTCGCGCCCACCACGATCGCCACCATGCTCAAGAAGATGGAGGCGAAGGGCGTGGTGCGTCATCGCGTCTCCGGCCGCCGTTACCTGTACCGCGCGACCGTGAGCGAACGCGAGGTCACCAAGACGATGGTGAGCGAGATCACCGACCGCCTGTTCCAGGGCGATCCGGTCGCGCTGGTCAGCCACCTGCTCCAGGAGCACGAGGTGGACGCCCGCGAGTTGGAAGAGCTCAAGGCCCTGATCGAACGCCACGAGACCGAGGAGATCCGCTGATGCTCGAAACACTGGCTCTGTGGCTCGCAACCTACGCTCTGCACTCGACTCTGCTGCTGCTCTCCGCTTGGTGGCTCGCGCGCCTCTTCCCGGCGGCGCGCGAGCGGCTGTGGCGCCTCGCGCTCTTCGGCGGTCTCGTGACCGCCAGTCTCCACGCCGGCGGCTACCTGCCGCGCGTCGCGTATCTCGAGCTACCGGGGTTGACCCCGGCGGCGGGCGCCAGCGCGGCAATGGACCCGAGCCACGACCAGCGCGCGACCGCGGCCGGCGGTGGCGAGACGGTCGCGGCGCGTCCGCGTCGTGCCGAGCGAACGAGCGCGGCGGCGAGAACCGCCGGCGAATCTTCGATCGCTGGTCATCCGGCGCAGCCCTCCCCTCTCGCGGCAGCTCGCGGCGGCGCGCCCGTCGAGTCCAACGCAGTGCGAGGTCGCGAGCGCGCGACCGTCGACGACACGCGCGCGGCCGCCGCGACCGCAACCGACTCGCACCTGCGAGCGCGATGGTGGGACCTGGCGGCCGTCGCGTGGCTGGCCGCGATGGCGATCTCGATCGTCGCGCTGGCCTACCGGAGCGCGCGGTTCCACTGGCGGTTCCTCGCCCGACGGCGAAGCGCGCGCGGCCAGGCGCTGCGACTGCTCGACGACCTCGCGCGCCGCGCCCAGTTTCGCCGTCGAGTGCGCCTGACGCTGGCCGACGCTGCGCGGGTGCCGATGGCGCGCGGCTGGCTGCGTCCAGAGATCTGCCTGCCGCCGGCACTCGAGGATCGGCTCGAAGCCGAGGAGCTCGAAGCCGCGCTCGCGCACGAGCTCGCGCATCTCGAACGGCGCGACCCCTTGTGGCGCGCCGTCACCCGGCTGATCGCGAGCACGTTGCCGTTCCAACCGCTCAACCGGCTCGCCTGCCGCGCGCTCGAGGACGAAGCCGAGCTGCGCTGCGACGATCGCGCCGCCGCCTTGACCGGCCGTCCCGCGGCGCTCGCGCGCTGTCTGACCAGGGTCGCGTCGTGGACTGCGGCCGACCGGCGTCCGCTAGCGCTTCCGGCGCTCGCGGCCGACGGGAGCAACCTGAAGCGTCGCGTCCTGCGGCTGCTCGAAAAGCCCCCTCGGCGCACGGTGCCTTGGTGGGCGCACGCGCTGGCGGTGGTGCCGCCGGCGGCGGTGCTCGCTCTCGCTCCCGGACTCGGCGCTGCGCCGATCTCCACCAGCGGCTCGCCGCAAGCCGCGCCGATTGAGTGGAGCGCTGTCTTCGCCTCGCGGATCGCCGACTCGGGCGACGCCGCGCGATCGGCGAGCACGCCGGTGGTTCATCGCCTGGCAGTGCCGATCTTCGGAGCGATCCGACCGCAAGCGACAACGCCACCCCAGGCACCAGAGCGGCCCGAGGCGCCAGAGCCGCCCGAGGCACCTGAGCCACCGGAGGCGCCAGAGGCACCGGAGGCGCCAGAGGCGCCCGAAGCGCCACCGGCACCCGAGGCACCAGCGGCGCCCGAGGCACCAGAGCCACCCGAGCCACCCGAAGCACCCGCGGCCCCGGCCGCGCTCGAAGCGGCGCAGGCTGCGTTCGCCATCGCCTTGGCGCAGCCCGCTTCCCAGGTCCCCGCCGGCGTACCGCCTGCGGTCACCGACGGCGAGAACGGAGAGGAAGTAGAGAGCGACGACGACGACGAGGACGACTACGACGAGGACTACGACGAGGATTACGACGAAGCGAGCGAAAACTCGGAACACCTCGAAGCCGTCGCCGAAGAGATCGACCGGTTGATGGAGGACCTCGACGACCAGATCGAAACCGCGATGGCGGTGATCGAGGAAGCGTTCGGGCAGGAGCTCGAGGCCGTCGAAGAAGAGATCGACGGTCAGGTCGATTCGTTCGACGGCGAGATCGAGCGCTCATTGGCTCCTCTCGAGGAGGCGCTCGAGGAGCTGGGGGAAGAGCTCGAGGAGGCGAG
>DATAFT010000416.1:0-7120 GCA_036257295.1 Thermoanaerobaculia bacterium | reverse complement strand
CCCGACGCGGTGATCTCGCCGATGGTGCGTTCGAGCGGCTCGGGATCGAGGTCGGTGCCGACCACTCGAGCTCCCTCCGCCGCCAGCTTGCGCGCGAGTGCCGCGCCGATGCCGCGCCCGGCGCCGGTTACCAGCGCCGATTTCCCTTCGAGCGTTCCCATTGCCCTGCGCCTCCGTCGATCGTGCGGCGGCGATGGTAGCAGCGAAGAATGCTCGCCTCGTCCCGTATACTCGCGATTCCCGACTCGCAACAGCGCAATCAGCAGGAGGACGGAATGACACCGGCGCCTCGCATCGAGCCACTACCCGAGTCGCAGTGGGATCCCGAGCTGTCCGAGATCTTCGGACGCGAGAGTGACGGGGGCCTGCCCACCAGCGGCAAGGTGCTCAACATCTTCCGCACCCTCGCCCACCATCCCAAGCTGCTCAAGCGCTGGACCGTGTTCGGCAACCACGTGCTGTTCAAGTCGACGCTGCCACCGCGCGAGCGCGAGCTCGTCATCCTGCGCATCGGGTGGCTCTGTCGCTCGGAGTACGAGTGGGGACAGCACGCGCGCATCGGACGGCAGGCGGGTCTCACCGACGAGGAGATCTGCCGCATTCCGATCGGCGCCGACGCTCCCGGCTGGAGCGCCAACGACGTCGATCTGCTCCGGGCGACCGACGAGCTCCACCACGACTCGCGGGTGTCCGATGCCACCTGGAACAGTCTGGCTGCCCGCTACAACAAGCAACAGATGCTCGACATCCTGTTCGCGGTCGGCCAGTACACGCTGGTCTCGATGGTGCTCAACAGCTGCGGTGTGGTGCGCGACCCGGGCGTCGAGGGCTTCCCAGCCGGCGCCGAGGGCCGCGGCTGCTGACCCGGTGGCCCTGGCGATGGCGAAGCGGCTCCAAGACAAGGTCGCGGTGGTGGTCGGCGCCGGCCAGACGCCGGGCGACACCATCGGCAACGGCCGAGCGACCGCCATGCTGTTCGCGCGCGAAGGCGCGCGCGTCATGTGCGTGGACCGCGACCTCCAGTCGGCCGAGGACACGGTCGCGATGATCCGAGGCGAGGGCGGCGACGCCAAGGCGTTCGAAGCCGACATCACCCGCGAAGCCGACTGCCACGCCTTCGCGCAGGCCACGCTGGCTGCCTACGGCCGTATCGACGTGCTGCACAACAACGTCGGCATCGGTGGCGGCGACGGCGGGCCCACCCACGTCACCGAAGAGGTGCTGCAGCGCATCTTCGACGTCAACCTCAAGGGAACGCTCTTCTCCTGCAAGCACGTGCTGCCGATCCTCCGTAAGCAGCTCTCCGGCTCGATCATCAACATCTCGTCGGTGGCGGCGGTGTGCTCGGTCGGGATCGTCGCCTACAAGGCGTCGAAAGCCGCGGTCAACGCGCTCACCCACTCGATCGCGATGGGCAACGCGCGCTACGGCATCCGCGCCAACGTCATCATGCCCGGGCTGATGAACACGCCGATGGCGATCGAAGGCATCTCCGCCGCGCGCGGCGTTACCAAGGAACAGCTCATCGCGGAGCGCGATGCTCGGGTGCCGCTGGGCGGCAAGATGGGGAGCGCCTGGGACGTCGCCTACGCCGCGTTGTTCCTGGCCTCCGACGAGGCGCGGTTCATCACCGGCGTGATGCTCCCGGTCGACGGCGGGCAGAGCGCGCGGATCGGCTAGTGTCTGCCGGCCGCCGCTGCCGGCGCCGCGCCGATTCCGAGTAGCCCGAGGATCTGGTCCTTGACGGTGACGAAGGCCTTGGTGGTGGGCGCGATGACTTCGAAGTGTGCGCCGGGTACGACCACCACCTCGATGGTGTCTCCCGCCGCCCGCGCCTTGGCGACGTACGCTTCGCGTGCTCGCTCCGGCATCACTCTGTCGGTCTCGCCCACGATCAGCACCTGACGGGTACCGAGCGGCAGCAGCTCCGCCGGCGAGGCCTGCGCCCAGCGCTCGGGCACCGCATCGGGAGCTCCTCCCAGCAGTTGTTCGACCGCCGGACCACAGATCTCATGGCCGTAGGTCTCGAAGTCGCGTAAGTCCCCGGGCCCGCCCAGAGCGACCGCAGCCAGGACCGGCAGTGGATTGTCGCCGTGCAGCGGGCTGTCGCTCTTCAAGCGCGACCGAGCAGCGGCCCACAGCGCGAGATGGGCACCGGCGGAATGGCCGGCAACGACGACCCGGTTGGGATCCAGAGGATGCTTCGCCGCCAGCGCCCGCACCGAGTCGAGCGCTGCACCAATGTCCTCGAACGTGCCCGGCCAGCCGCCACCATGACGATCGACCGGGCGGTATTCGACGTTCCAGGTGGCAACGCCGGCGTCGCGCAACGCGTCCGCCATCGGCGCGGTGTTGTCGAGGTTCGCGATCGAGAGCCAGCATCCGCCATGGATCACCACCACGACCGCGAACGGTCCCGGCCCCTGGGGAACGCGCAGGTCACCGAACTGCAAGGGATCCGTGCCGTAGGGGACACGCGCGTCGGCGGGCTTCGACGGCAACGCGTTGACGTCGTACGGGCTCAGATTCTGCGCGGGCGCCGGCATGGCGAGACACGCGAGCGCCGCCGTCAACGCCATCGAAGCTCTCACCTCAGGCATCGAAGAGCCTCCTCACGAACGCGTTGAGAAACACACCGTTCGGGTCCATGGCCCGTCGTACCCGCTGGAAGTCGTCCCACCGCGGATAGAGAGGCCGGAGCTCCGCGGCTTCGTGCGTGTGCCACTTCCCCCAGTGCGGGCGCGCGCCGTGGGCACGGAAGATCGCCTCGACGTCGCGAAAGAACGCTTCGTGCGGCAGCTCGGCTCCCTGGTGCGCGGAGATCGACACCGTCTGGCGACCGTGCGCCGGCGACAGATAGATGTCGTCCGGCGCCACCGTCCGGTACTCGAGCGGCCACTCGACCACGCCCTGGTACCGTCCGAGCAGCAACGCGCGCAGCTCGTCGAAGCAGGCCGGCCCCTCCTCGGCGGCCATCGAGAACTCGATCTCGTTGAACTTGACGTTGCGCTCGGAGGGGAAGACGCGGTCGCTCCAGTCGATTCGCTCGCCCTTGACGTCGGGCATCGGATCGACCTCGCGCGCCGTCGGGTCGAGCGTCTTCATGAAGCAGGCATCCTTGACCGGCATCCAGAAGAACTCGAAATGACGAGTGGCGTGGATGCGCTCCTCGAGACGCGCCATGCACTCGTCGGGCGGCTCGAACCAGGTCCGCTCGTGCAACCGGAACGCCGGCACCAGCCGCAGACGCACCTGCGACACCACGCCCAAGGCTCCGAGCGACACCCGCGCCGCGCGCATGACGTCGCCATCGACGTCGAGCCGCAGCTCGCGCACCTGGCCGTCGCCGCCGACTACGCGCAATCCCACCACTTGATTCGGAATGCTCCGCGCCCCGAAGCCGGTGCCGTGGGTCCCGGTCGCGATCGCGCCCGCGATCGCCTGGCGATCGATGTCGCCCATGGTCGTCATCGCCCAGCCCGCGGCACGCAGCGGCTCGCCGAGCTCGAAGATGCGCGAGCCAGCCCACACCGTGGCCTCCCCCGCCGCCGCGTCGACGCCAACCACGCCGGCCAGGTTCTCGAGCGACACCAGCGTGCCGCCGGAGGCGTCGCACAGCGGAACGAAGGAATGGCCGCTCCCGGCGACGCGCACCGTTTCGCCGCGACGCGAGCTCTCGGCCACCGCCGCCGCCAGCTCTTCCTCGCTGCGCGGCCGCACGATCCGGCGCGGGGTCGACGTGATCGCGCCCGACCAGTTGGTCCAATTCTCGGAGGCCGGAAGCGAAGCAGTTTCGACCAAGGGACTACCCAGGGTGACGAGCTACTGCGATTTGCCGCGCGCCGAGATCGGCCACAGCTCCTCGACGCGACCATTGCGATAGGGATGAAAGACGTCGTAGAGGTTCACGGTGGGATCGCAATGCGGAACGATCAGCGTCACCTGATCGCCCAGCTCGATCGGCCGCGACGGCGACTCGAGCACGAGGATGCCGTGCTCGTCGCCGCCCCACTTGTAGACCACGCCGCTGACGTCGTAGAGATCCGGCACGCCCGAGTCGGCGGACAAGGACTTGAAACCGGCGTCGATGGTGATGTAACCAGCGGCCGGCTTGCTGATCGCGGTCGCCAGCACGAACAACGAAGGCTCGAAGTCGTTGAATACCGCGCCGCCGCGGCCCCCGCAACGCCGGTAACCGACGTCCATGAAGAGATACGAACCGACCTGGAGGTCGGTGAAGGCGTCGACGTCGCAGTCGATGTCGAAGGTCCCGGTGCCGCCGCCGGTGAAGGCGCGCACCTCGAAGCCCTCGCGCTCCATCAGGGCCTTGGTCTCGATCGCCCGCTCGAGCGCCTGAAGCGAGCGCTTGCGGCGCTCCTCCCATCCATTGACGTGCATCACGTTGCCGGCGTAGCACTGGAGGCCGTCGAAGCGCAGCCCCGGGAGGCGCGCGATGTGACGCAGTAGGTCGAGGGCCGGCGCCCCCGGCGCGACGCCGGTGCGGCCCATCCCAGGGTCGAGATCGATCAGCACGCCGACCGTCACCCCAGCGCTGCGCGCCGCATCGCCGAGGCTGGTCGCCGCAGCAGCGTTGTCGACCACGATCTGCGCGCCTCGGCTGCGGCGCGCGAGCTCGACCACGCGCGAGATCTTGTCGCGGGTCACCACCGGCGAGGTGATGAGGACCGCCTCGATGCCGGCGTCCACCATCACCTCGGCCTCGCTCACCTTGGCGGCGCACACGCCGATGGCGCCCAGCTCGAGCTGCTTCTTCGCGAGCAGCGGACACTTGTGCGTCTTGGTGTGCGGCCGCAGCGCGATGTCCTTCGCCTTCGCGTGCGCCGCCATCCGCTCGAGGTTGCGCTCGAGCGCGGCGGCGTCGACCGCGAGCGCCGGCGTCGGCACCGAGTCGATCGGCAGCGGCCGCTCGAGCGCGATCGCTTCCCAGGGTCGCGTCGCGGTCGCCGTGCCGGCTCCGGCTTTCACGCTCGTCTTCATTCTCGATCCTCCGGTTCGCTGCGCAGCCAGGCCACCGCGCCTTCCTTGACATACAGCGTGCAGCCGGGCTCGCTCGACAGGGCGAGCGAATCGCCCGCGGGAAGCCGAATCCAGGCGCCGCGCTCGTACCGCCCCCGCTCGTCGGCGAGACCGCCGTCGAGCACGAACAGCTCGACGCCGCTCGGCCACTCGCGCAACCCCGGAGAGGTGCCCGGCGCCCAGCGCTCGAGACGCGTGCGATCGGGGAAGGCGCGATCCTCGTACAGCACTTTCTCCTCGATCCCCGCCCGGATCGTGGGCAGCCAGGGCCGGGTCGTGGTGTCGACCTCGAGCCGGCACCGCCGCGTGCCGGCGTATTGCTGCAGTTTCACGAACAGCTCACAACCGGGGCGACTCGAAGGAGTGTGACGGCTGCCCTCGGGGTTGAGGAGATAGGAGCCCGGACCCCAGTCGCCGTCCTCGTCGGAGAAGGTCCCGGCCAGCACCAGGATCTCCTCGCCATCGGGGTGGCCGTGCTCGGCGAACGACGATCCGGCGTCGAATCGCACCAGCGACGTCACCTGGCCCGATTCCTCCGGACCGACGCGATGCAGGCGCTTGCGCCAGACTCCAGCCGCCGGGCTCTGCTGCCAGGGCAGCGCGGCGGTGTGAACCACCACCCGACGCGTCATGTCGCCGTGGATGGCGCCGGTCACGAGAAGGATTCGATCGCCTCGATCCGATCGTCGTAGATGTCGAAGATGCCGACCAGACGGGTGATCTTGAGCACCTCGCCGACGCGGGGCGACAGGCCGAGCAGCTTGATGGTGCCGCCGTGGCGGCTCACGCTGGTGTACGCCGCCATCAGCTCCCCCACCCCCGACGAATCGAGTACCGGCACGCCCTTCATGTCGAGCAGGATCTTCTTCTCGCCGGCGGCCAACGCCGACCGGATCTCCTGGCCCGCCTCGGCGTCGCCCTCGCCCAGGGACATCCGACCGCGGAGCGCGATCACGAGAACCTCACCTTCCTTGGTCCGCGAGAACCTCATCGACGACTCCTCAGCGCTGTGAAAGATCGACGATATCAGCCCACCGCGCCGGTCGAAGGCGCGAACGCAGCCCGTCAGGAGACGGTCGCGAGCTCGTCCGCGGTGGCGCGGATCCTCTTCCACGCCGCTTCGACGTGGCGACGCTCGGTCGAGGTCTGGCCGATCGACATGCGCAGCGTGAGCTTGCCGTCGAGCCGCGTCGAGGTCAGATACAGCTTGCCGCTCGCGTTGAGCCGCTCGAGCAGGGACTGGTTGGCGGCGTCGCCGCCACGGTGCCGGAAGCAGAGCAGGTTGAGCGGCGTCGGCGCGGCGAGCTCGAACCGCTGGTCCTGCTCGATCCACGACCGCATCTCCTGCGCCGCCGCCACGTGCGCTCGCACGTGACGGCGCAGCCCTTCGACGCCGTAGTGGCGGATCACGAACCAGAGCTTGAGCGAGCGGAAGCGGCGTCCGAGCGGCACGTGCCAGTCGCGGTAGTCGATGACCTCGCCCGACTCCGAGGCGCGGTTGCGCAGGTAGTCGGGCGTGATGCTGAGGGCGTCGATCAACGCGCGGCGATCCGCCACCCACAGGCAGGTGCAGTCGAAGTTGGTGAACATCCACTTGTGCGGGTCGAAGCAGTAGCTGTCGGCGAGCTCGACGCCGTCGTGGAAGCGGCGCAGCTCGGGGCAGAGCGCGGCGGTGCCCGCCATCGCGGCGTCGACGTGGAGCCACACCCTGCGCTGGCGGCAGATCTCACCGATCGCGCGCAGAGGATCCATCGCCTGCGACGACGTGGTGCCGACGGTGCCGCACACGAAGAACGGCGTCAGTCCCGCGGCGACGTCGGCATCGATCCGGCGCGCGAGGTCGTCGGGGCGCATCGCGAAATCGCGATCGACTCCGACCACTCGCAGGTTATCGGCGCCCACGCCCGCGATCTTGATGCCCTTGGCCACGGACGAGTGGGTCTCGGTCGAAGCGTAGGCGACCAGCTTGCCGTCGCAACCGCCGCGATTGGAACGGCCGGCGGTGGCGCGCTCCCGCGCCGCCAGGATGGCGCACAAGGCGGCGCTCGACGCACTGTCCTGGATCACGCCGCCCCCGGGCCCG
>DATAFT010000201.1:0-1767 GCA_036257295.1 Thermoanaerobaculia bacterium | reverse complement strand
CGCGTATCGGGCGGGCAGCAGCATCGCTGTCGATGCGGCTCCCGCGATGGCTGCCGTCGCCAGCACCGCAGCCTGTGGATCGCGAGCTTCGACGGCGAAGAGCAGACCCTGGATCGCGCTCGACGTCGCCAGCGCGGCGAGCAGCCCGACCGCGACGCCGACCGCGATCGTCGCGGCACCCTGACCCGCCACCAGCCGCACCACATCTCTCGACGTAGCGCCGAGCGCTCGACGGAGTCCGATCTCCGGCACCCGCTGCGCCACCGCGTACGACACCACACCGTGGATGCCGAGCGCGGCCAGCAAGAGGGCGAATATCGCAAAGCCGCCCACCACCGCGGCCGCGAACCGCGGCGCGGCGGTGGCGCGCTCGACCGCCGACTCGAGAGGCGCGAGGGAGGTGATCGCGAGATCGGGATCGATGCGCGCGACTTCGCTGCGCACGGGGTTCGCGAGCGCGGCCGGGTCGCTGGTGCTACGTAGTGCTACAGCGAGTTGGTTGCGGCCGAACTGGTAGAACGGTAGGAACACTTCCTCGCGCACTTCGCGCGCCGGGTCATGATGGCGGACGTGCGCGATCACGCCCACCACCTCGGCCCAGGTGTCGACGAAGCCCTGGTCTTCACGCCACGCGTTGACACGGATCTCCTCGCCGATCGCTGAACGACCGGGCCAGGCTCGCCGCGCCAGCACCTCGTCGATCAAGACCACCGGACGGCCCCGGGCGTCGTCCTCCTCGCGCAGCCAGCGACCGGCGATCAGGCGTGCTCCGATCGCCGGCAGGTAGGCGGGTGTCACCAGCCGCGCGTCGGCTTCGAAGGTCACGTCGGCGCCGCCGGGTGCGCCGCGCACGGCGTAGGTGGTCGACCAGTTGGGAATGTCGTCGAGCGGAAGCTGGTTGATCGCGCCCGCCGCCTCGACGCCGGGCAATCCACCGAGGGCACGCTCGAGCTCGCGCGCGACCCCGGTGAGCGCGGTGCCCGAGCCGTAGCGCTCGGGCGGCAGGGTCACCCGGAACGTGAGCACGCGGTCGGCGTCGAAACCGGGATCGAAGCGCAGCAGCTCGACGAACGATCGACCCAGCAGCACCGCACCGTGCAGCAGCACCACGCCGATGGCGACCTCGGCGGCGACCAGCAGCCGCGACCGTGCCGCGGTCGCGCGCTCGCCGTGCCAACGACTACCGCCGCGCAGCTCGTCGAGCGCTGTGAACCTCGACGCCACGGCCACCGGCGCCGCCCCGAAGAGGAGCGCCACCCCGAGCGTCACGCCCGCTGTCGCGATCAGCACCGGGAGGCTGAGCTCCGACGCCGGTAGTCGTTCGACCGAAGCGCCGGCGAGCGTCGTGAAGGCATCGAGGCCGAGTCGCGCCAGGACGACGCCGAGCACGCCGGCGCCACCCGCCACCAGCAGGCATTCGATCAGGAGTTGGATCGCGAGCTGGCGGCGGGTAGCGCCGATGGCGGAGCGGATCGCGAGCTCGCGGCGGCGGTGCGCCAGTCGGGCCAGTAGCAGGCCGCCCACGTTCGCGCACGCGACCAGCACGACGAACGCCACCGCGCACAGGAGCACCAGCGTCGTTCGTCGCACACCGGCCGCCGCCTCGGCGTGAAGGCCGGCGGCTGCGAAGCCGCGTCCGGTCGCGGCGTACTCCTCGTGCTCGCTCTCGACCTGGAGTCCGATCGCATGAACCTCTTCGGCGGCCTCCTGCGGTTCGACCCCGTCGCGCAGGCGACCCAGCGTGCGCAGGAAGTACTGGCTTCGCGG
>DATAFT010000164.1:0-4462 GCA_036257295.1 Thermoanaerobaculia bacterium | reverse complement strand
GCTGCGATCGACTCCACTTCCTCCACCAGCTCGGCATAGGTGAGCCGCCGCTCGCCGCGATCGTCGACCAGTGCAAGCTGCCGCGGCGTGCGGTGCGCCGCCATCGCCACCAGGTCCCAGGCGCTCTTCATCATGGGGTTGGGACTGTAACCGCCTCCGGCGTCGCCGGCAAGGCGGCGTCTACTCGGCCGGTGTAACGCGGCGGCGGATCTCGCCCACCCAGAACGGGCTCGACCACGCGCGCGCGCCGTCGATCTGCGTCACGCGCACGTAGTAGTAGTCGCCGCCGCTCGCCGGTGCGGTGTCCGTGTACTCGAAGGTCTGATCGAGCGGGCGCGACAGGTCGACTACCTGGAGCGTGATCTTGTCGGTATGGACGTCGACCGGGATGTCGTGCTCGAGCCGCCCGTCGACGAGATCCCCGAGCCTGAGCGTGGCGTCGTGAGCTGGGATCTCGGCGGCGGGCCGAACCGTGCCGCCGAGGTAACCCCACTCGGTAGTGGGATCGAGGCGGAACCGCAACGTGGTGTCGGCGCCGGCATCCTCGAGCCGCAGCAGGAGGGAGTCGCGGCGCCCACGGGTGCCGATGTGAAACTCGACGGCGCCTGAATGCTCGGGGTCTGTGCGCGCCCAGTCCTCGATGGGATTGTCGAGCCCGGTCGTGCGCAGCTCAGCCAGACGCGCGCCCGTGACTTCGAGCCTCCCCTGCCACCAGCGCCAGGCGCGGGGGTTCTCCCGGACGGCATCGAAGACCTCGCTCGGCGTTTCGAAGCCGACCTGGACCCACGAGCCGCCGCGCTCGAGCGGAGCGTCGAGGTAGTGGCGCGTGAAGACCACCTCGCCGTTGCGCACGACGTCGATCTGATCGATGGCGGCGGTGCCCGAGGTCTTCACCTCGATGCGCCGCTGCGCGGTGGCGTCCTGGCGCGTGCCCATCCCCTGGCCGTTGAGCGTGGCGTCGAGCAGGATGCGCTGATCGGCCGACGCCGCGTACGACGAGTAGCCGCGCAACGCGTCGAACACCGCGTCGCGCGACTTCTCGGGCGCAATCACCGCCGCGAGCCCGCCGATCTGGAGCAACGGACCGAGTGCAGGAATGGGCGGCGTGTGGCCAGGCTTGGCTCGATGCTCGTCCGAGGCGGCGACGAACCCGACGCGCCAGCCGCGCTTGAGATAGAGGTTGCCGAAGAACTCGAAGCTGCCGTGCATCGAGTAGATCTCCACCAGGCGCTCGAGGTCGGGATCGCTGCGCGTCCAGTCACCGGCCTCGTGCGCGTGCGGGATGACCAGCACGTCGTCGGGTCGGTTGGCCGCGGCCAGACCGCGGTAGAGATCGGGAAGAACCGGCGCCTCCTGCGCCGGAACGCGCTTGCGATCGGCGGTGCGGAAGAAGACGTTGTGATGACCGCCGTTCTCGGTCGACGCCGTCCACTCGTAGCCGAGGAACGCCACCAGATTGCCGCTCTCGCTGTAGCGACGGGCCAGCTCCTGGAGCTTCTTCCACTCGGCGTCGTCGAGCCAGACGTCGTGCTCGGAGTAACCGAGGAAGTCGAGGCGCGAGTCCTCGACCGCGTACCGGAAGAGGCCCTCGGGCGTTCCCTGCCCCTCCGACAAACCGGCGTGCACGTGCGTCTCCCCCCAGAGGATTCGGCGCCGCGGCGCCGCTTCGACCCAGATCGGGTTCGACCGCGTCTGAAGCGAACCGTCGGCGGAGCGGACCTCGAGTCGGAAGGTGCCCGGTTGCTCGAGGCGAAGACCCTCGACGCGGGTCGCCGCCGACCCGCCCGCCGCGACGCGCGACAGGGTGCGGTCTGGCCCATCCCCGGTTGGGGCGGGGGGGGCGCCGGCCCGGATCTCCCAGGCGGGCGTAGGCGCCGAGGAGCGGTTCCAGGAACGGTCTTCCGCGCGCACGATCAGGTCGAAGGGCTCTCCGACCGCGACCACCGAGGGGGCGAACGCGATGACTCTCGCCGTCTTCGCCTCGCCGACCACCTGCAACGAAGGCCACCGTGGGCTGAGCAGGTCGCCCTTGCCGTCGAGGTCGAGGTAGATCGGCAGCATGAACTCGTCGGTGGCGAACGTCGTCGTGCGCCAGCCGCGCGATCCCTGCGACCGGTCGCCATAGGTCACGGTGACGGTCTCACCCGGATCGAGCGTCCCACCCTGCAGCTCGAACGCGATGGTCGGAGCGTTGCCGCGGAACGCCCCGTGCATCCCGAGCAGCAGCACCTTGGTCGGCGCGAACCGCGCACCTGGATCGGAGGAGCGGATGGAGACGTAGTGCTCGGCTTTGGGATCCTCGTGCTGGAAGCGACCCTGGTCGGTGGCGAGCTGCTTCGCGATCACGATCTTGCCGCCCGGCTGAAGCGGGCGCGAGCCCACCGTCCACACCTGCGCGAGCGTCACCCAGCTCCCGCCTTCCAGCGGGTCGCTCGAGGCGAAGCGCAGCTCGCCCAGCGCGTCGGGCTCGCGCTCGGTGCGCCCGAATTCGCGGATGCGCTGATCGATCGTGCTCAGCAGCGCTTGGTCGGGTGCCTTCCCGGTCGCGTCGGCGGTGCGCGCGTTGGCCACGTCGCGCGGCCAGTTGACCGGGAGCTTTTCGCCGGCGAGCGCGAGCGCGTTGCCCCAGTCCCACAGCGTCGAGACTCGATCCAGGTAGTTCGATGCGTCGGTGGGCTCGGCGAGAGCGGCCTTCTCGAGCCGTTCGACGCGCCGGCGGAGCGAGCGCGAAAGTGGGTCTTCGCGCGCGTCGGTGGTGCAAGCGAGCACCAACAGCGCGGCTGCTGGCCAACTGACGACGACGCGGGTCCGTGGCGAGCGGCGCGGTCTCACGCGGTCAACGGCGCGCGCGAGCGCGTTCCGGCGCCCGCCGGGCCTTGGCGGCGAGCCGCTCGACGGCTCCGGTGAGAACCTCGATGAACAACCTGATCGCTTCTTGTGCCGGAATGGTGCCGGCATCGACCTGGCTCACCAGGCCGCGCAGACCGTCGTACTGGAACGAAGCGAGCCCGACGGCGTCGGCCGAGTCGAGCTGGTAGACGCGCTCGTAGTAGTGCCCCCAGATCTCCACCATCCGCCGCCGCTTGCGGTGGTTGACGGCGCGCAGAGGTGAGTGCAGGCGGCGGCGGTAGGTGTGGGCCGTGAACAGATCGACATAGGCGAGCCGATGCTCGCGCAGTCCGACCAGGAACCGCTCCAGGGTCTCGCTCATGGCGGCGGCCAGGTCGGAAGGATGGCGCTCGATCGCCGCCGCGGCGGCCGCGTAGACCTCGTCCTCGAACTGTTCGGCCAATTCGAGGGCGAGCCGCTCGAGGTCACCGAAATACTGGTGAACGAGCTGGCGACTGACGCCGGCGCGGCGCGCTAGATCGACGATGGTGAGATTCTCCCAACCCTTCTCTCGCACCAGCGCGGCGCCGACGTCGAGCAGATGGGTCTTCCGCTCCGAAGCCCGCAGATAGCTGCGAGTGGAACGATCACGCGGACGCCGCCGTACAGCGGGCCTGGTTTTGGCGCTGGTCTTCGGCATGACTCTGGACTAGCCCGCCTTCTTCCCGGAGAACGGGATCTCTCGCTGCGGCAGGATCATCTTGCCCTCGAGCGTATCGCCGGTGACCTTCGCGGTGTGCTCGATCTTGAACTGCTGGCCCTGACGATCGACGGTGCGAGAGAAGCTGAGCTGCTGCCCATCCCACTCGACGTCCGCGAGCGGGTCGCTGCCGCGCGGGCTGGTCCAGGTTCCAGTGAGAGCGCCTCCCTCGGCTTCCTTGATCTCGAGCGTGACGTCGACGGGCTGCCCCTGCATCTCCATCGCGACTTTCCAGGTGCCCGTCACCGTCGCGTTGTCCGCGGCGAGCGCAGCGGGCGCCAGCGACACGGCCAAGACGAGAGTGAGAGCCAATCCGATCGTGCGGCGGCTGTTGTGCATGGTCTCGATCTCCTGTCGTTCGACGTTTCGGTTGTGATTCAAACCGGCGGCGGACCGGCCTTCCCTTTCCACATCCATTCGACCATCGGTAGATGGGCCCGGCCGATGAAGACCTCGTCGCCGACCAGATAGGCCGGCGCCTCGACGGCGCCGGCTTCGCGCCATCGCGAGAGCACGTGATCGTACTCTTCGCGCAGGGCTTCAGGGTCGAAGCCGGCGGCGGAAGCGCCCACTCGTTGGAGCACGCCACGGATCGCGCCGGCGTCGCCGAGATCGAGAGTACCGCCCCAGTAGTCGTCGAACACTCTATCGACGTACGCATCGACGATCCTGCCAACACCCGCGCTAGCGGCCTGCCGACGCACCCACAAGAGCCCCATCCCGGCGAGGGTCGAGTCGGTCGAGCGATCGAGGCCGCCCAGCCCGAGCCCCTGGCTCGCGGCGTAGCGCTCGAGATCTCGCGCGAGGTAGGCGGCGCGAAACCGCCGATGCCGCGCGCCGCGATCGTCCTCGGCGGTCTCGCTGGGCGGGTCC
>DATAFT010000121.1:0-9482 GCA_036257295.1 Thermoanaerobaculia bacterium | reverse complement strand
CGCGCAGCCCGGCGCGAGCGCGGTGACCGCGGGACGCGCCGACGTCGGTCCACGTTCCGCGCGCGGCAACACCGGGCTCACCGCGCGGGTGATCCCGTGCCTCGACGTCGCCGGTGGCCGGGTGGTCAAGGGCGTCAAGTTCCAGAACCTGCGCGACCAAGGGGACCCGGCCGCGTGCGCGCTGCGCTACGCCGAGGATGGCGCCGACGAGATCGTCTTCCTCGACATCACCGCGGCGAACGAGCGCCGCTCGACCAACCTGGAGTGGGTCACACGCGCCGCCGAGCAGGTGTTCATCCCGCTCACCGTGGGCGGGGGCGTGCGGTCGGTCGAGGACGGACGCGAGCTGCTCCTCGCGGGCGCCGACAAGGTCGGGGTGAACACCGCCGCGGTCGCCGATCCCGCGCTGCTCACGCGCCTCGCCGAGCGCTTCGGATCCCAGTGCGTGGTGCTATCGGTCGATGCCCGGCGCTGGCCGCCGCGCAACGACGGCGACGGCGCGCGGTGGGAAGTGGTCACTCACGGCGGTCGCACCGCCACCGGGAAGGACGCGCTGGCGTGGATCACCGAGGGCATCGAGCGCGGCGCCGGCGAGATCCTGCTCACGTCGATCGACGCCGACGGCACCCAGGCGGGGTACGACCTCGATCTGCTCGCCGCCGTGTGCGCCCGCGTGACCGTGCCGGTGGTGGCCTCGGGTGGTGCCGGCAGCATCGATCACCTCGCCGACGCGCTCGCGGCCGGCGCCTCCGCGGTCCTCGCCGCGTCGATCTTCCACGAGTCGACCTACACGCCGGATCAGGTCAAGCGCGAGCTCGCGTCGCGTGGCTTGCCGATGCGGCTGGCAGGGCGCTGAGAAAGCCAGTGTGTCAGCGCCCTGCCAGCTATCACGTTGGGCGATCCGATCCCGCGGACGGGATCGGCCGCCAGGGAAAGGTGTGAGACGGTGACCAACACTGCGACCAACCCCACCGCGCCGCTCGACCTCGGCTGGCTGCGCGACGTCCTCGCCGCGCGGCGCGGCGCGGATCCGGCGACGTCGTACACAGCGAAGCTGCTCGCCGAGGGCCCCGACCGCATCGGGCGCAAGATCGGCGAGGAGGCCGCCGAGACCATCATCGCCGGCATGCGTCTCCATCACGCCGGCGCGCCCAGCGCGGAGCTGGTCGGCGAAGCCGCCGATCTCGTGTATCACCTGATGGTGTTCCTGCTCGCGCTCGGCGTCGAGCCGGCCGAGGTGGTTGCAGAGCTCCAGCGGAGGCATCGATCATGACCGCGACCGAATCGATCCACGCCACGCGCCGACCCGCGCGCTCGCCGGAGTCGCGCGTGGCGATCCCCCACACTCGCGAGTTCCTCGCCGACAGCCTGACGCCGCTGGGCGTGTATCGGCGGCTGCGGGCCGCTTCGCCGAAGGGATCCCACAGCTTCCTGCTCGAATCGATCGCGGGCGGAGAGCAGGTGTCGCGCTTCAGCTTCATCGGAGCGGCGCCGTCGGTGGTGGCGCGGGTGTGGCCCGACCGGCTCGAGGTGGCGGATGCCGGCGGCAACCGGATCCTCGCCGGTCCGCCGCTGGTATCGCTGGGCCAGCTTCTGGACAGTGTGCGCAGCGGGGAAGCCGCGATACCGCTGACCGGTGGATGGGTGGGCTTCTTCGGCTACGACACCATCCGTCTGGTCGAGCGGCTGCCCAAGCCGCCTCGCGATCCCTATGGATTGCCGTACGCCGCGTTCGCCCGCTTCGACAGCCTGGTCGCGTTCGATCACGCTCGTCAACGCGTGGTCGCGATCGCCAACGAGATCGACGGCGAGGTCGATCGCGCCGCCGCCGAGCGCCGCCTCGCGGAGCTCGAAGCGATCCTCACCGAGAGCGTCGCGAGCGGCGGCATCGCGTTGCCGATCGAGCGGCCCGCGCCCATCGTCACCTTGCCGCCGACGCTCTCGGCCGAGGAGTACCAGGCGGCGGTGCGCAAGGCGAAGGCGTACATCCGGGCCGGCGACATCTTCCAGGTGGTACCGGCGCGCCGGTGGCGGGTGCCGCGCTCGCCCGGCGCGCTCGAGGTCTACCGCGCGCTGCGCATGGTGAACCCGAGCCCGTACATGGTGCTGCTCGAGACGCCCGACGTGACGCTGGTGTCGAGCTCGCCCGAGATGGTTGTCCGCAAGTCGGGCGACCTGCTCGAGAGCCGCCCCATCGCCGGCACCCGCCGGCGCGGGTCGACGCCGGCCGAGGACCACCGGCTGGCCGAGGAGCTCCTCGCCGACCCCAAGGAGCGCGCCGAGCACGTGATGCTGGTCGACCTCCACCGCAACGACCTCGGCAAGGTGGCGCGCGCCGCCACCGTCACCGTCCCCGACTTCATGATCGTCGAGTACTACTCGCACCTCATTCACATCGTCTCGTCGGTGACAGCGAGGATCCGGCCCGAATGTTCGGCGCTGGATGCGCTGCTGGCCGCATTCCCCGCGGGCACGCTCTCGGGCGCGCCCAAGATCCGCGCCATGGAGATCATCGACGAGCTCGAGCCCGAGGGGCGCGGTCCCTACGGCGGCGCCATCGGCTATTTCTCGTTCTCCGGCGACATGGACACCTGCATCACGATCCGCACCGTGGTGATCAAGGACGGCGAGGCGTCTGTCACCGCCGGGGCCGGGATCGTCGCCGATTCCGATCCCGAGACCGAGGTGCGGGAGACCGAGACCAAGGCGGCGGCGATGCTCCAGGCGCTGGGGCTCGCCGAGGCGCTGCAGGCGCGCGAGCGGCCGGGATCGCCTCGCGGGGGGACGTCATGATCCTCGTCGTCGACAACTACGACTCGTTCACCTACAACCTGGTGCAGCTCCTGCTCTCACTCGGCCGCGAGGTGGAAGTGAAGCGCAACGACGCGCTGTCGGTCGAGGGTGTGCTCGCGCTCGAGCCCGAGGCGATCGTGCTGTCGCCCGGCCCCGGCCGCCCCGAGGACGCCGGCATCTGCGTCGAGCTGCTGCAGAGCGGTACAGCCGTGCCGATCCTCGGCGTGTGCCTGGGCCATCAGGCGCTCGGCCTCGCCTGCGGCGGCACCATCGAATTTGCGCCAGTGCTGATGCATGGCAAGACGTCCCAGGTGACGCATCAGGACCGCGGCATCTTCGAAGGCCTGCCCAACCCGTTCGAGGCCACGCGCTACCACAGCCTCCGCGTCGCCGATGGTGGCTTCCCGTCCTGCCTCGAGGTGCTGGCGCGCAGCGAAGATGAGACGATCATGGGCATGGCGCACCGCGAGCTCCCCTACTGGGGCGTTCAGTTCCATCCGGAGTCGATCCTCACCAGCGCGGGTGGGCGGATCATGGAGCGCTTCCTCGAGCTCGCGGCGCGTGCGCGAGGCGTGGTGGGAGCCCTCGGTCGATGACGACGCCCGCGGCGTCGATGCCGGCGGCTGCACCTCCCACGCCGGAGCGTGACGCGCTCGAGCGCTGGATCGCCGGTCGCGATCTCGCTCGCGTCGAGATGGAGTCGTTGTTCGGGCGTCTGATGGACGGCGCGATCTCGCCGGTGTACCAGGCGGCGCTGCTCGCCGCGCTCGCGGCCAAGGGCGAGACCGTGGGCGAGATCGCTGGAGCGGCGGCCGCGATGCGGGCGCGCGCGATCTCCATCCCGCACCATCGCGAGAACGTGGTCGACACCTGCGGCACCGGCGGCGACGGCGCCGGCACCTTCAACATCTCGACCGCCGCCGCGCTGGTGGCGGCCGCTGCCGGCGTGCCGATGGCGAAGCACGGCAACCGCTCGGTGTCGTCGCGCTGCGGCTCGGCCGACGTGCTCGAGGCGCTCGGCGTCGCGGTGCAGGTGACCCCGGAATCGGCGGCGCGCGCGCTCGACGAGATCGGCATCGCGTTCCTGTTCGCGCCGTCGCTGCACCCAGCGATGAAAGAAGTGATGCCGGTGCGGCGCGAGCTCGGCGTGCGCACCCTGTTCAACCTGCTCGGGCCGCTGGTGAATCCCGCCGGCGCCCGGCGCCAGGTGCTCGGTGTGCCGCAACCGCGCTGGGTGGAAGCGCATGCCGCCGTGCTCGCTGAACTCGGCTGCGACCACGCGCTGGTGGTCCACGGCGACGGGCTCGACGAGATCACCACCACCGGCACCACCGCGGTCGCCGAGGTCCGCGGCGGCCGGATCGCGCGCTACGAGGTGAAGCCCGAGGACTTCGGTATCGCGCGCGCTCGGCGCGAGGAGCTCGCGGGCGGCGACATCGCGCACAACGCCGGCACCATGCTGCGGGTGCTGCGCGGGGAGCCCGGGCCTCTGCGCGACATCGTCGCGCTCAACGCCGGTGGCGCGATCTACGTCGGCGGTCTGACGCAGAGCCTCGCCGCGGGCGTGGCACGAGCGATTACCGTGCTCGCGGAGGGTGGCGGGCTCACCAAGCTCGAAGCGCTCAGGGCGAGGGCATGACGAGCACCGCGCCCCCCCCACGCCGAACCCCCATGGGGCAGGCGCCCGACATCCTGCTGCGGATCACCGCGCAGCGCCGCGAGCGCTACGGGATCGCGCCCGGGAAGCTCGACCTCGGCGTCGCGCCCAGCGCCGGCCCCGGTGACCAGCCGGCGTTGGTGAGCGCGGTCGCGAACCCGTTCCTCGCCGCGATCGCCGCTCATCGCGGACGGGCCATCATCGCCGAGATCAAGCTCGGCTCGCCGCGCCTCGGCTCGCTGCGCGGCACCTTCGACCCCGAGGCGCACGCGCGCGCCTATGCCGAGAGCGGCGCCGTGGCGCTCTCCGTCGTGGTCGAGCCCGACTCCTTCTTCGGCAGCTACGACCTGCTGCGGCGCTGCCGCGCCGCCTCGGGGCTGCCGACGATCGCGAAAGACTTCGTGGTGACGACGCGCCAGCTCGACGAGGCGAAGGCCGCCGGCGCCGACGCGGTTCTCCTGATCGCCTCGCTCTACGACGGCGGCACGCTGCGACGGCTGGCGGAGGCGGCGCGGCGGCTGGGCCTGGCCCCGTTGATCGAGACCCACGATCGCGGCGATGTCGAGAAGCTCGAGGGCGCGGAGTGGGAGCTGGTCGGCGTCAACAACCGCGACCTGCGCACGTTCATCGTCAACCTGTCGCACTCGATCTCGCTCCAGCCGCACCTTCCCGCCGGCGCGCTCAAGGTGGCGGAGAGCGGGCTGCGCACCGCGGCCGATCTCGGGCGGCTACGGAAGGCCGGGTTCGACGCGTTCCTGGTCGGCGAGTCGTTGATCACGACGCCGGATCCGACCACCAAGCTGCGCGAGCTCTTGAGTCGATGAAACCGCACGTCAAGATCTGTGGCATCACGCGGCTCGAGGACGCCGACCGAGCACTCGCGCTCGGCGCCGAGTTCATCGGCCTCAACTTCTACCCGCCCAGTCCGCGCTCGATCGACCTCGATCGAGCGGTACAGCTCCGGCGCCACGTCGGCGATCGGGCCCGCGTGGTGGGCGTGTTCGTCAATCACGATGCCGCGGCAGTGGCGGGCATCGCGGCGCGCGTGGGCCTCGACCTCCTGCAGTTCCACGGCGACGAGGGTCCGCTCGAGCTCGAGCCGCATGCGGCGCGCGCGATCAAGGTGTTTCGCGTCGCCGGCGCGCTGCCGAATGACGAGGTGGCGCGCTTTGCGCAGACCTGGGGCCTGCTGTTCGATAGCGCGCGCGGCGGCGGTCAGGCCTCCGGCCCCGCGAGCTTCGAGAACTATGGCGGCACCGGCAGCTCGTGGTCGTGGGACACGGTAGGGTCGCTGCCAGCCGGGCGAAGGGTTTTCGTCGCCGGCGGCATCCGCCCCGACAACGTCGCGCGGCTGTTGGCTCGGCTCTCGCCGTGGGGCATCGACGTGAACTCGGGCGTCGAAGCGGCGCCCGGCCGCAAGGACCCGGAACTCTTGGAACGACTCTTCGAGGAGATCTCACATGGCCAGATCGCAAGCGCTTCCTGATCGCCGCGGCCGCTTCGGCCAATACGGCGGGCGCTTCGTCCCCGAGCTCCTGATGTCGCCGCTCGACGAGCTCCAGCGCGCCTACGATCGCGCGCGCAAGAGCAAGCGGTTCGATCGCCGCCTGCAGGAGCTGCTCCAGCACTGGGTGGGCCGGCCGTCGCCGCTCTACCACGCCGAGCGGCTGTCGTCGGAAGTCGGTGGCGCGCAGATCTGGCTCAAGCGCGAGGACCTCCTGCACACCGGCGCGCACAAGATCAACAACACCATCGGGCAAGCACTGCTGGCGAAGGAGATGGGGAAGACGCGCGTGATCGCCGAGACCGGGGCCGGGCAGCACGGCGTCGCCACCGCCGCCGCCGCCGCGCTCCTCGGCCTCGAGTGCACGGTCTACATGGGCTCCGAGGACATGCGACGCCAGCGTCTCAACGTCGACCGCATGCGTCTCCTGGGCGCCGAGGTGGTGGCGGTCGACGCCGGCAGTCGCACGCTCAAGGACGCCATCAACGAGGCGATGCGCGACTGGGTGACGACGGTGCGCACCACGCACTACATCCTGGGCTCGGTGCTCGGCCCCGATCCCTACCCGCGCATGATCCGCGACTTTCAGAAGGTGATCGGTGAGGAGGCGCGCGCCCAGCTGCAGAAGCAGGCGAAGCGCGCCGACCCCGATCTGGTGATCGCCTGCGTCGGCGGCGGCTCCAACTCGATCGGGATCTTCTGGGCCTTCCTCGAGCGCAAGAAGGTGCGGCTCCTCGGCGTCGAGGCCGGCGGCTCGGGGCAGCGGCTGGGGCAGCACGCCGCGCGCTTCGACGGCGGCAGCCTCGGCATCCTTCACGGCACCCGCACTCTGGTGCTCCAGGACGAGGACGGCCAGGTGGCGAACACCCACTCGGTGTCGGCCGGCCTCGACTATCCGGCGGTGGGCCCCGAGCACGTGTGGCTGCACGATCAGGGAAGGATCGAGTACACGCGCGCGTCCGACACCGAGGCGGTCGAGGCGTTCCATCGATTCGCGCGCACCGAAGGCATCCTTCCCGCCCTCGAGAGCTCCCACGCGCTGGCGGAGACCATCAAGCGGGCCGGGCGGATGGGAAAGGACCGCATCGTGCTGGTCAACCTGTCGGGCCGTGGCGACAAGGACGTCGAGTCGGTGCTCGAGTGGGATGCCGCGGCGCGCACCAGCGCCGGCGCGTCGAGCGCTCACCGCGACGGTGAGGTGGTGAGCAACGTGGCCATCCATCCGGGCGCCGCCGGGGCCGCGCCGCGCAAGGGGAGGAGGGAGTCGTGAAGGCGCCCTGGTCTCGACGCCCCACCAATCGCATCGCCACGGCGTTCGCGCGGTGCCGCCGCGAGAAGCGCGCCGCGTTCATTCCGTTCATCATGGCGGGCGATCCGCGGCTCGATCTGCTGCCCGACCTGGTGCGCGCCATGGTCGCGGGCGGCGCCGATGTGATCGAGCTCGGCGTTCCCTTCAGCGATCCCATCGCCGACGGACCCGTCAATCAGCGGGCGGCGACGCGCGCGATCGCGGGCGGAACCACTCTGTCCGGCATCCTGCAGCGGGTGGCGGAGGTGCGCGACGAGTTCGAGACCCCGCTCGTCCTGTTCACCTACTTCAACCTCATCCATCGCCGCGGCGTCGAGCGGTTCGCCGAACAGGCGTCGTCGTCGGGCATCGACGGCGTGCTGTGCGTCGACTTGCCGCCGGACGAGGCGGAAGAGGAGACCGCGCCGCTCTTCGTGCGCCACGGGCTCGACCCCATCTTCCTGCTGGCGCCGACGTCGAGCGACGAGCGCACCAAGAGCGTGGTGCGC
The DNA here is from genome assembly GCA_036257295.1 of Thermoanaerobaculia bacterium. Taxonomy (GTDB): domain Bacteria; phylum Acidobacteriota; class Thermoanaerobaculia; order Multivoradales; family Multivoraceae; genus DATAFT01. The sequence goes on along the minus strand of DATAFT010000121.1, from coordinate 1,731 downwards.
GCGTCGCGCGGATTCGTCTACTACGCGTCGCGCACCGCGGTGACCGGCGAGCAGTCGCGCCTCCCGGCCGAGCTCCTCGGCGACCTGAGGAAGCTGCGGCGGCGGATCAAGCTGCCGATCGCGGTCGGCTTCGGCATCTCGACGCCGGAGCAGGCGGCGGCGGTGGCGGGGGTCGCCGACGGCGTGATCGTGGGCTCGCATCTGGTGCGGTTGATCGAAGACCACGGCGCCGATCGCGATCTACCGGCGCGGCTCGAAGCGCGGGTGCGCGAGCTCGCGGGCGCGACCAGGCCGGGCGCGTTCGAAGCGATGGAAGCATGGTGAAGGACGGGCCCGGCGACGCGCGCAAGGCAGCCGACGAGCGGGCGCCCGACGCACTGGCCGTCGAGCGCGCCATGAAGCGCCTGCGCGAGAACATCGACCAGGTGGACTCGGTGCTGGTCAAGCTGCTCAACCAGCGCGCGCAGTGGGCGCTCGAGATCGGCGAGGTGAAGAAGGGGGCCGAGCTGCCGATCTACCAACCCGACCGCGAGAAGGCGGTGCTGGCGCGGGTGCAGGAGCTCAATCGCGGACCGCTGGGCCAGGCGGCGGTGCAGCGTCTGTTCGAGCGCATCATCGACGAGTCGCGGCGATTGGAGCGCATCGGCGGCGAGGGCGAAGGGCCCGGGGCCGGCGCCGCGGATGGGGCTGAACCGAGCGCCAAGAGGGAAGGCGACCCATGATCGTCGTGATGCGGCCCGGCGCCGACGATCCGCTGATCGAGCGCGTCATCGCGCGCCTCATCTCGGCCGGCTGCGACGTGCACCGCTCGACCGGCTCCGAGCGCACCATCCTGGGCGCGATCGGCGTCACCGCCGAGATGGACCTCTCCGATTTCGAGGTCCTGCCGGGCGTCGAGCGCGTCCTCCGTGTGTCGACGCCGTACAAGCTGGTGTCGCGGCGCTTCCGCCCGGAGGGCAGCCGCATCGAGCTCGGCCGCGGTGTGACGATCGGCGGCGAGGAAGTGGTGGTCATGGCCGGGCCGGGCCAGGTCGAGTCGGAGGACCAGATCCACCGCACCGCGCGCGAGGTGGCGGGCGCCGGCGCCAAGGTGCTCCGCGCGTCGGCGTTCACTCCGCGCTCGCGACCTTACGCCTTCCAAGGGACAGGCGAGCAGGGGCTCGCCTGGCTGCGCGACGCGGCCAAGGAGTATGGGCTGTTGGTGGTGAGCGAGGTGATGGCTTCCGATCACATCGACACGGTGGCGGGCTACGCCGACGTCCTGCTGGTGGGCGGCCGCCACATGCAGAACCACGCCCTGTTGCGCGAGGTCGGCGCGGCCGGCAAGCCGGTGATCCTCAAGCGCCACATCGGGGCCACCATCGAGGACTGGCTGCTCGCCGCCGAGTACGTCGCGGTGGCCGGCAACGAGCGCGTGATCCTGTGCGAGCGCGGCATCCGCACCTTCGAGACGGCGACGCGGTACACCATGGACCTCGCCGCCATCGCCGTCGTTCACGAGCGCAGCCACCTGCCGGTGATCGCCGACCCCAGCTACGGCACCGGCCTGCGCGACAAGATCACTCCGATGGCGCGTGCCGCCGTCGCCGCCGGCGCCGACGGGCTCCTGATCGAGGTGCACTGCGACGCCGACGAGGCCCGCAGCGATGCGGCGCAGACGCTCTATCCGGAGGAGTTCCTCAAGCTGATGGATCAGCTCCGGATCATCGTGCCGGCGTTGGGGAGGTCGGT
>DATAFT010000119.1:0-5454 GCA_036257295.1 Thermoanaerobaculia bacterium | reverse complement strand
GGGCTTCGACGTCTACATGATCGACTGGGGCGTGCCGCGTCCCGAGGACTGCCGGCTGCGTCTCGAGGACTACGTCCTCGACTTCATCCCCGAATGCATCGAGAAGGTCCAGCGCGACAGCGGCGAGTCCGAGGTCTCGATCGTCGGGTACTGCATGGGCGGCATGCTGGCCGCCATGTATGCGGCGCTCACACCGCCGGATCCGCTGCGCAACCTGGTCTGTTTCACCACGCCGATCGACTTCGACGGCATGGGTCTGTTCAAACGGTGGACCGACCCCAAGCACTTCGACGTCGATCGCATCGTCGACTCGCTCGGCAACGTGCCGCCGGAGCTCCTCTACGCGTCGTTCAACCTGCTGCGTCCGGTGTCGCAGGCGGTGGGAAGGGTTCAGCTCTGGGACAACCTGTGGAACGACCGCTTCGTCGACTCGTTCCGCCGCTTCGACCGCTGGGCGGCCGACCAGATCCCGTTCCCGGGCGAGTGCTTCCGGCAGACCACCAAGGAGCTGCAGCAGGAGAACCGGCTGATCAAGAAGGAGTTCAAGCTCGGCGGGCGCGTCGTCGATCTCGCCGAGATCAAGGTGCCGCTCCTGCACGTGGTCGCCGAGCACGACCACATCGTCCCCTACGAAGCGTCGCGCGCGCTGGTTCCGCTGGCGGGCAGCGCCGACAAGACCGAAGTCATGTTGAAGGGAGGCCATGTGAGCCTGGTCGCCGGGGCCAACGCCATGCATCGGTTGTGGCCGCGGATCGAGGCCTGGCTCTCGGAACGATCACTATGACCCTGGAGAGAGACCCCGAATACCCAGCGCTGCGCAACGTCGGCGGCGTCGACGTGACGCTGTCCTACATGAGCTCCCTCGACGCCGAGCCGGTGCTCGAGTTCGCCAAGAAGCTCGAGCAGCACGACCTCCTCTTCCTGCGCCGCGACATCACGCAGCTCGACGTGGTCGAGGACTGGCTGCGCGACATCGAGTCCGGCGACGCCCTCACCACCCTCGCCAAGCGCGGCGGCGCGGTCATCGGCTACGGCACCATCCATCGCGACTCGTTGTCGTGGTCGTCGCACGTCGCCGAGCTGCGGGTGTTGGTGTCGGCCGACTACCGGGGCAAAGGCCTCGGTCGCCTGTTGACGCAGGAGGCGTTCCGGGCGGCGCTGCGCAGCGGCATCGAGAAGATGGTGGCGCGGATGACGCTCGACCAGAAGGGCGCCATCTCGACCTTCGAGAGTCTGGGCTTTCGCCCCGAGGCGCTGCTCAAGGATCACGTCAAGGATCGCCAGGGCGGCCTTCACGACCTGATCATGATGAGCCACCGCGTGGCCGACTTCCAACGCACGCTCGAGACCTACGGTGTCTCGGAGGCGCTCGGCGAAGAGGCGGGGTAGCTACGCGAATGGTGTTTACCATTCGCTCCGCTGCCGACTATTCTGGCGCCGCGGACGGCGCCATAGACTAGGAAATGGTTTGAAGATCCCTACTCCTTACTTGCTCTTCGTCGGCGACGAGGCGAGCGCGAGCCACGCCAAGACCGCTCGCGGGCTCGCGCACTGGCGACCCGAGATGTGCCTCGCCCAGTGCCGAGTCGACGGCAGGGGCGCCGATCTCGGGTTGCGCGAGATGTCGCCGCGCGTCGCCGCCGGCGAGGGCGCGCGCACGATGGTGATCGGCGTCGCCAACGTCGGCGGCTTCATCCCCGAAGCGTGGACCGATTCGATCGTGGGCGCGCTCGAGGCCGGGCTCGACGTCGCTTCCGGCCTCCACACCCGGCTCACCGAGCTGGAAGCGGTGCGTGACGCCGCGGCGCGCAACGGTCGCACTCTGTTCGACGTGCGCCATCCGCGGCAGCACTTCCCGCCGGGCACCGGTGAGAAGCGCTCCGGTCTGCGCGTGCTCACGGTTGGGACCGACTGCTCGGTGGGGAAGATGTACACCGCGCTCGCGCTCGAGCGGTCGATGAAGGAACGCGGCATGAAGGCCGACTTTCGCGCCACCGGGCAGACCGGCATCCTGATCGCAGGGGAAGGCGTCTCCGTCGACGCCGTGGTGTCCGACTTCGTCTCGGGCGCCGCCGAGTGGCTGTCGCCGGCGAACGACGAAGATCACTGGGACGTCATCGAAGGGCAAGGTTCGCTCTTTCACCCGGCCTACGCTGGTGTAACGCTCGGCTTGGTGCACGGCAGCCAACCCGACGCGCTGGTGGTCTGCCACCAGGCGAAGCGCAGGCACGTCCATGGATTTCCGGGCTACGAGACGCCCAGCATCCGCGAGTGCATGGAGCGCCACATCGAAGCGGCGCGGCTCACCAATCCCGATGCGGTGTGCGCCGGCGTCTCGATCGACACCTCGAGCATGGAGGAGGACGCCGCCACCGAGTATCTCGACGAGCTCGAGGACATGCTGGGCGTTCCGTGCGTCGATCCACTCAAGACCGGCGTCGCGACCGTCGTCGATCGGTTGGAGGATCTGTGAAACTCGATGCTCGGAGCGAGACCTGGCCGGTGGCCGGGGTGTTCCGCATCTCGCGCGGCGCGGTCACCTCGGTCGAGGTGGTGGTGGTCGAGGTCGAGGACGGCGGGCTGGTCGGTCGCGGCGAGGGCTGCCCTGAAGCCCGCTACCGCGAAGGCGCCGCGCTCTGCCTCGAACAGCTCGAAGGCGTCCGCGCGCACGCCGAAGCCGGACTCGACCGCACTGAGCTCCAGGACCTGCTGCCGGCCGGAGCGGCGCGCAACGCGCTCGATTGCGCGCTGTGGGACCTCGAAGCCAAGCGACGCGATGCGCCGGCCTGGCGTATCGCCGGGCTCACCGGCGTCCAAGAGCTGGTGACGGCGTACACCATCAGCCTCGATCGACCCGAGACCATGGGCGAGCGCGCCAGCGCGTCGGCCGATCGACCCCTGCTCAAGCTCAAGCTCGGCGGTGAAGGCGGAGCGGCGGCCGACATCGCGCGCGTCGAGGCGGTGCGCAAGGGGGCGCCCAACTCGCGCCTCATCGTCGACGCCAACGAAGCGTGGACGCTCGACCAGCTGCGCCAGGTGGCGCCGCGGCTCGCCGAGCTCGGCGTCGAGCTCATCGAGCAGCCGCTGCCGTCCTCGGCCGACGGCCCGCTCGCGGACTTCGCGAGTCCGGTACCGCTCGCCGCAGACGAGTCCTGTCGCGATCGTGGATCGCTCGCCGTGGTGCGCGGCCGCTATCAATTCGTCAACATCAAGCTCGACAAGACCGGCGGCTTGACCGAGGCGCTCGCGCTGGCCGATGCGGCGCGCGGCGCCGGCCTGCGCCTGATGGTGGGTTGCATGCTCGGCACCTCGCTGGCGATGGCGCCGGCGGCGTTGATCGGGCAGAGCTGCGAGTTCGTCGATCTCGACGGTCCGCTGCTGCTGGCCGAGGATCGCGTGCCCTGCATCCGCTACGACCAGGGTGTGATGCTGCCCGCCCCCCGCGAACTGTGGGGGTAGGCGAGTGATCGATCAGAAATCGCGCTCCTTTCTCGACCAGCTCCTGGTCACGCCGAGCCCCTCGGGCTACGAGCAGCAGGTGCAGGCTCTGGTGCGGGACTTCGCCCGCGAATACGCCGACGAGGTGCGCACCGATCTCCACGGCAACGTGATCGCGGCGCGCAATCCCGGCGGACGGCCGCGCATCCTGCTCGACGGACACTGCGACCACATCGGCCTGATGGTCCAGCACGTGGACGATGCGGGGTTCGTCTACGTGCAGACGATCGGCGGTTGGGACCTGCCGATCCTGCTCGGACGAGCAGTGGTGGTGTGGACCAAGGATGGCCCCCAGCGCGGCGTCATCGGCAGGAAGCCGACGCATCTGCTGTCCGAGGAAGACCGCAAGAAGATGCCCAAGATCACCGATCTCTGGGTCGACCTCGGCGCCGCCTCGGCCGACGAGGTCAAGCGCGCGGTGCGCATCGGCGACCCGGTGACCGTCGAGCTGGGCGTGCGCGAGCTGCCCAACCGCCGTCTGAGCGGCCCCAAGCTCGACAACACGGCCGGTCTCTTCGTCGTGCTCGAGGCGCTCAAGCGGCTCTCCGGCAAGCCCTTCGACGCCGCGCTGTTCGTGGTGTCGGCGGTACAGGAGGAGATCGGCCTGCGCGGTGCCACCACCGCCGCGCACGGCGTCGACCCCGAGGTCGGCATCGGTGTCGACGTCACCCACGCCACCGACTGTCCGACCATCGACCGGCGCGAGCACGGCACCGTCGATCTCGGCAAGGGCCCGGTTCTCTTCCGCGGGCCCAACGTCAACCCGGTGCTCCACGATCAGCTCTGCGAGCTGGCGCGCTCGCGCTCGCTGCCGTATCAGGTGAAGGGCGCGCCGCGCGGCACGCCCAACGATGCCAACGTGCTTCAGCTCACGCGGTCGGGGGTGGCGACCGCGGCGATCGGCATTCCCAACCGGTACATGCACACGCCGGTCGAGATCGTCTCGCTCGACGACATCGACACCGCCGCCGAGCTGGTGGCGGCGTTGGTAGAGACCACCGTCGCCGGCGCTAGTTTCACTCCCTAGAACTGCGCCGTCCTCGGCGCCAGTACGTCACGGGCGCGTCGTAGATGACCGAGCGCGTCGGCGAGACCGCCCGGGCGGCTGCGCTTCAACCACAGCTCGCGACGCCAGGCGATGAGGTCGTCGAGGCGCGACGCGAGCGCGCCGCGCACCGCCGCGGGCAGGAGTGCGGCGGCGTCGATCGCTCCGTGCTCCAACCTGGCGCGACCGAGGTCGCAACCGAGTCGAATGGCTTCGCCCGACCACCGGAGCTCGTCGGCGACCGACTGGCCGTGCTCATCAGCGACGCCGGATCGGAGCCCCGCCACTAACTCGGCGACACGATCGGACGTGGCCGCGAGGGCTGCCGGGTCGAGGCGATCGAGTCCGCGTCGAGTCAACGGATCGCCTGCGCCCATCAAGAGATGAAAGGGCACGGTAGAGTTCTTGAGCGCGCGCCCGGTGCCGAGGTGTGCGTCGCCCAGCGCGAGCATGGCGGCGCCGGCACCGAGTCCTGGTGCTGCCCACTGATCGAGGAGCTCGGCTGTCGGCAGTGCCGCCGGTGCGCGCGCCGCCCCCGCGTTCCAGGCGAAGCAGGCACCGGCGAGCAGTGGGGGAAGGCTCACGGCGAGCGGCTGCAGGTGGCCGCGATCGCCCCAGTCCGTGATCAGGAGCCCGCGCGCTCCATGCTCCGCTCCCGCGGTCGCGGCCGCGGCGAGGTTGGCCAGAGCGTTGCTCCAACGTCCGGCGAAGCTGAGCCACGAGCTCGTCCCCGGACAGAGGTAGAACTCGAGGCCGGAGACGGCGAGCTTGGCCGCCTGGTCCGAGAACGGGTGATCGGCTTCGTAGCCCCACAGCAGTGGCAGCGCGTCGCCGGGGATATCGGCGAGCAGCTCGGGATGCTCGAGCGCGATGTCGCCCCAGAACAGCATGCGCCGGCCCCAGCCGGCGAC
>DATAFT010000052.1:0-2529 GCA_036257295.1 Thermoanaerobaculia bacterium | reverse complement strand
GCCGCTCCTGCTCCTCCACGGCATCCGCGATCTCGCCTGGAGCATGGACCCCATCGCGCAGGCGTTGCGCGACCGCTATCGCGTGCTGTCGCTCGACCTGCGCGGCCACGGAACCAGCGAGCACCCCGGTGGGTATACCTTCCCGCTCTACGCCGCGGATCTGCAGTGCGTGCTCGACCGCCTAGGTATCGAGCGCGCCACCTTGATCGGGCACAGCCTCGGCGGCCAAATCGTGTGCGCGTACGCGGGGCTCTTCCCCGAGCGCGTGCGGGCGCTGGTGACGATCGAAGGGCTGGGCCCGCCCCGGGCGCCGGCCGCCGACGAGGCCGAGGAGCGTCGCGCGCACGGGCGCTCGGGCGTCGAGATGGTGGCCCGGCTAGGGGACCGTCCGCGCCGTCTCGCCGACCTCGACGAGGCCTACGAGCGGGTGCGCGCCAACCATCCCAGCCTCGACGCCGAGCGCGCCCGCTTCCTGACCGAGCGCGGCGTGATCGCGCTTCCCGACGGCGGTCTGCGCTGGCGCTGGGATCCGCGGGTGCAAGGCACCTGGACCTCGACCACGCGGATGGCGAACGAGGAGCGGTGGAGCTGGGTGCAGTGCCCGACGCTGGTGGTGACGGCAGGGCGTGCTGGAACCTTCTGGCGCGATCGCCGCGGCATGCCGGACACGCAGGAAGGCGGCATGACCCCCGAGGAGCGGGCTCGCCGCGTGGCCTGCTTCAAGAACGCGCGCCACGTCGAGATCGCGGGAGCGGGGCACATGGTCCACTTCGACGCTCCCGAGGAGCTCAACCGAGCGATCGTCGGGTTCCTCGATTCGATCCCTTCGTCATAGCTGGTAGCCTAGGCGGATTCGATTCGATTCTCGGGCAAGGGAGGCGCCTCTTGATCTCGTTTCAACCCACCGAAGAGCAGGAGATCGCCCGCGACGCCATGCGCGAGTTCGCGCGCGACGTCATCCGTCCGGTCGCTCGCGACTGCGACGAAGCGGCCAGGGCCTCCGACGATCTGCTCGAGCAGTTCTGGCAGCTCGGTTTGACCTCGACCATGATCCCCGCCGATCACGGCGGCGCCGGCGAGGAGAACTCGCCGATGATGAACGCGCTCATCCTCGAAGAGCTCGCCCACGGCGACGCGACGTTGGCGATGGCGGCGCTCGCGCCGTCGCTGTTCGTCAAGCCGATCGTCGAGCAGGGCACCGACGCGCAGAAGAAGAAGTACCTGCCGCCGTTCACCGGCGACAAGTTCCACGGCGCCTCGCTGGCGTGGATCGAGCCTGGGCCCGTCTTCGATCCGCGCGAGCTGCGCACCGAGGCGGTGCGCCGCAAGGACGCCTGGGTGCTCACCGGCGAGAAGAGACTGGTTCCGCTGGCCGATCGCGCCAGCCACTTCCTGGTGGTCGCGCGCCACGGCGAGGAGCGCACCCGGCTGGGGGCCTTCATCGTCGATCGCAAGGCGCCGGGACTCACGGTCCAGGCCGCCGCGGAGCGCAACCTCGGCCTGCGTGCGCTGGGCGCCCACGGCCTGCGCCTCGAGGGCGTCGAGGTGCCGGCGGCGGATCGGCTCGGCGGCGACGCCGGCCTCGACGCCGAGCGCCTCTTGAACCTGACCCGCGCCGCCCTCGCCGCCGTCATGACCGGGCTCTCGCGCGCCGTCTACGACTACGCTCTGCCCTACGCCAAGGATCGCGTCGCGTTCGGGCAGCCGATCGCGCAGAAGCAGGCGATCGCGTTCATGCTCTCCGACATGCGCATGGAGACCGACGCCATGAGGCTCCTGGTGTGGAAGGCTGCGAGCGAGCTCGAGCGTGGCGCCGACGCGACGCGGGCGTCGCTGTTCGCACGCTCCTACGCCGCCGAGCAGAGCATGAAGATCGCCGACAACGGCGTCCAGGTTCTGGGAGGACACGGATTCGTACGCGACCATCCCGCGGAGATGTGGTACCGCAACGCGCGCACGTTGGGCGTCCTCGAAGGCGCGGCGATGATCTGATGGTTCGACAGAGGAGACGACCATGATCGAGTTCCAGCTCAGCGACCAGGACCGCAGGATCCTCGACTACGTGCACAGCGAGGCGCTGGTGGTGCGCAAGTACGCGCGCGAGTGGGACGACCGCGAGTCGGAGCTCCCGCCGAACGAGCTGCCCGAGGCGAAGGAGTTTCCGGGCGTCGAGCCGCTCATCGACAAGCGCGAGAACGACGACGACACCTCGCGCGCCGTGCTCGAGATGCTGATGACCTCCGAGCGTAGCTGGGGCGACTACTCGGTCGCCATCCGGCGCGGCAAGTCGGGCCTCGGCAACGCGGCGCTGCTCGGCGCCGGAACGCCGGAGCAGATCAAGAAGTGGAACCACCTCTTCCTGGCGATGGCGATCACCGAGCCCGGCTGTGGCTCCGATCCGTCGATGGTCGAGACCTCGGCCAAGCGCGACGGCGACATGTGGGTGCTCAACGGCGAGAAGATCTTCGTCACCGGCGGCGTGCGCTGCCAGGGCGTGGTGGCCTGGGCCACGCTCGACAAGGCGGCGGG
>DATAFT010000398.1:0-2933 GCA_036257295.1 Thermoanaerobaculia bacterium | reverse complement strand
CAGCACACCGTCGGTGAGCGGATCGACTCTGCCGTTGCCGTCGATGTCGATCTCGGCGAAGACCTCGGCGAGCCAGGTCTCGATCGCCGCCGCGCTACATCGGCCGCAGCCCGGTCCGATCGCGCCGTCGACCAGCGCGGCCCCGCGAAAGCCGAACAGATAGCGAAGGACGAGCAACGCGTCGGTGAGCCCGTCGCGGCTGCCGTTGCCGTCGGGATCCAGGGGGTTGAGGTCGCCCCATCCGACCAGACTGGCGGTGGCCAGTGGGCGGGTCTCGTGGTCGGTCCCGACCAACAGCGTCGCGAAGTTGCTCTGGGCGACGGTAGGGGCGAATCGCAAGTCGATGGCGCACGATTGACCCGGCGCCAGCTCCCGCGCCGAGCACGCATTGGCGACGACGGAGTAGCTGGCGGAGTGTCGTCCCTCGATCGTGACCGCACCGATCTGACGCGACGAGTCGGAGACGTTCGTCACGGCCAAGGAGCGCGAGACCGATGACGGCGGCGCGGTGCCGCAATCGATCGTCTCCCGCGGCTCGAACTCGATGCCCGGCAGCGTGACGCGCACTCGAGCCTGGGCATCGACTCCGGCTCCCAGTCTCTCGAGCAGCTCGATCTTGACGCCGCGGAATGGATCGACGAACGGCTTGCCCACGTCCACGTCGACGAAGATCTGCCCCGCGGGCGCTCCCGCCTCCGGCTGACCGAGCAGCCTCATGCTGTTGAGCGATGGGCGCAACCCGTCGCTCGCTGCATGCCAGGTGTAGGCGCGATAGGTCCTGACCTGGACGACGCCGCCGCCGCTCGCGGTGCCGCCGAAAGCGCCCATGCCGCCCCTGTACTCCACCCAGTAGTGGACGGGAGAGCCGAAATCGTCGCGGGCGATCGGTATCCGCAGGGCCTTGACTCCGGCCGATGCGATCTCCACCTGATCCAGCACCTGTTCCCCGGAGGACGAGACGATCGGAATCTGACTGTCGGCGAGCCATCCGAGGCGCGATTTTCCGAGCGCCGAGAACTGGCGATAGCCGCTGCCCATGGTGTCGTCGATGTCGCCGTACTCGGACCAGGAGCTCGCGCAAGCGCCCCCGGCGCCCTCCGGATCATGCAGGCTGTGCGGCACGCAGCTCACCGAGCTGGCGTGCCAGAGGCCGAGGTTGTGCCCCAGCTCGTGGGCGAACACGAAGGCGCGGGGGGAGTAGATCCAGGCTACCGACGCCGTGAAGCTGCCCTCCTCGGGGTCGTAGAAGTAGAACTTGTTGATGGAGCCGATGCCGATGGCTTCGATGGTGGGAGGCCGACTCTCGAAGACGAAGATCAGGCGCGAGTAGGCGTGGAAGTCGACCGTCGGAGCCAGGAGCTCGAGCGCGTCACCCAATGCCTCGAGCGGGCCCTCGTAGTCGGCGATGTCCTGCGGCAGCGTCTGCCAGTCGAGGAAGGTCGGCGTCAACCAGGTCTGACCGTAGGAGCTCTCGCGCAGGAACTGGTCGGCGGAATCGGAACCCGCGAGCACCGCCGACTCGACGTCGGCCAGTGAGAAGGGCTCGAACGGCCGATCGGCGTAGTTGAGCAGGACGACCAGGGTCTGCTGATTCCCCGTCTCGCCACCCGGGACGGTGATCAGCCGCTCGCCACTCGGCGTGACGTCGACCACGTCGTCGACCACGATGTCACCATTCCGCGGTCGACCGGTGAGGGTCACTCTTCCGGAGAGGTCTCCCCCCAGGAGCTGCCGCGGATCCTCGAGCCGGCGCAGATCCCCGTTTCCGAGGTCGAGCACGGGGACGATGCGGCCGCTGAGCTGCCCGGTGCGCTGGTCCATATCGTCGATCGCGAGGTGGCGAAGCTCGCCATCGAAACGACGGCTCTCCTGCCCCCACGCCGCCGTCGCGTGGAAGGCGACAAACACGCCGAGCGCGACGGCCGCTCTCAACGAAACACCGAGTACTCGATCTCCTTCGAGGTGAGGAACTCGAGCAGCGCGGGTGTTCCCCGCTCGGTCTGCTCGATGCCGCGCCGGATCGCGGGCGCGATCTGGTCGGGCTCGATGACGCGCTCGCCGTAGCCGCCGAAGGCGCGGGCCATGGCGGCGTAGTCGCCCGAGATGTTGGTGGCGCCGTACTTCTCGGTCGATACCTTCATGATCGGCAGCTCGATCGCCATCGAGAAGTTGTTGAGGAGGATGGAGAGGATCGGGATGCGCTCGCGCACCGCGGTCTCGAAGTCCATGCCGGTGAAGCCGATCGCGGCGTCGCCCCAGACGTTGATGCAGAGCTGGTCCGGTCGCGCCAGCTTGGCGCCCATGGCGAGGCCCAGCCCGTAGCCGAGCTGCGTGCTCTTGCCCCATCCGATATAAGAGAGCGGGCGGCTCGACTCCCAGAACGGCGAGAGCTGGTCGCGCGGGCTGCCGGAGTCGTGGGTGATGATGACGCGTTCGGGGTCGATCGCGCGGTGGAGCTCGGCGAGGACGCGATAGGGGTTGAGGGGGACGTCGTCCGATTCGCGCTTGCCGCGCCACTGCTCGAGCCACTTCGCCTTGACGTCGGCGATCTCGCGCGCGACCGGCGCCGGATCCCGCTTCGCGGCGCCGCGCTGGCGCAGCACGCCGAGCACCGCGTGCAGCGTGAGCTTGGCGTCGCCGAGGAGCGCGTGGCTCGACTCGAGGTCCTTGTTGACGTCGCAGGCGTCGACGGTGGCGTGGAGGTAGCGCTTGCCGGCCGGCATCTTCACGCCGAAGTCGGTGTAGCTGAAGCTGCAGCCGATGCCGAAGACCAGGTCGGCGTCGCCGAGGAAGTGGTGGAGCGGCCCGGTCACGGTGCGCCCGCCGGCGCCGAGCGCGAGCGGATGATGCTCGGGGAACGCGCTCTTGCCCTGAAGGCTGGTGCACACCGGCAGCGCCAGCAGCTCGGCGAGCTCGCGCAGCTCGTCCCAGGC
>DATAFT010000616.1:0-3753 GCA_036257295.1 Thermoanaerobaculia bacterium | reverse complement strand
GATCAACACGCGTTGGCGCTGGCCGCCCGAGAGCGTCGACCAGGAGCGGCGCTCGAGCTCGGTGACTCGCGTCCGCGCCAGCGCGGCGCGCGCCGCATCGACGTCGCGTCGCGGGAAGCGCGGGCCCCACGAGCCGTTCGTGAGCCTGCCCATGAGCACGATGTCGAGCACGGTCGCGGGAACGCCGGCGTCGATGGACGCGCGTTGCGGCACGTATCCGATCCGGGGCCGCGCCTCCTGCGGCGAACGGCCGAACACCTCGATCGTGCCGCGACGAGGCTCGAGCAACCCGAGCACGAGCAGGAGGAGAGTCGACTTGCCGCCACCGTTGGGTCCGATCACGCCGACGAACTCGTCGCCGCCGATCTCGAGAGTGGCGTCGTGGACCGCGTCGACCTCGGCGCCGGGATACCGGAACGACACGTCACGCAACCGAACGGCGGAGTCGAGTCGGGTCACGGCGCGAACGCCTCGACCAGACTCCGGGCCACCGAGCGCAGGTTCGCGGGCGGGTCGGCGGCGAGCGAATCGTGGCGCACCACGGTGGCGCCGATCGCGCCGGCCACCGCCTCGGCGACGTTGGATGGAACCTGCGGCTCGACCAGCAGCACGCGGGGACGCTCCACGCGCGCCAGCTCGAGCAGCCGCGTGAGATCGCGGTCGGTGGGCTCCTTGCCCTCGGTCTCGACCGCGATCTGCCGCAGCCCATAGTCCGTGGCGAGGTAGCCCCAGGTGGGATGGAAGACGAAGAAGGCGCGGCCCCGGTACGACTCGAGCATGCCGGCAAGCTCGCGATCGAGCGCCTCCAACTCGCGCGTGACCTCACCGAGGCGCCGCTCGTAGAGACCGCGGCCCGATGGGTCGAGCCGGGTGAGCGTCGCGGCCACGGTGCGAGCTTGGATCGCGAGCCGGCGCGGGCTGGTCCAGAGATGCGGGTCGAGGGTCGGACCCGACGTTCCGCGCTCGGTGTACGGGCCGCTGCCGTCCATCGTGATCAGGTCGACGCCGTCGCGCGTGTCGGCGATCTCGAGACGCTCGGCCGCATCGAGCGCGCGAAACCACGGCGCCTGCTCGAACGACGCGCCGATGCGAAAGAACACGCTCGCTCGCAGGGCCGCGCTCACCTGAGCATCGGTCGGCGAATAGGTCTCCTCGCTCTCTCCTGGTCCGACCAGGGCCGCGACCTCGACGCGCGGTCCACCGATCGACTCGACCAGCCAGACCTGAGGCGGCAGGCTGACGACCACGCGGAGCCGGGCGTCCTGGTGCGGCGCGCCGACGGTGGTCAGGGCAAGGGCGGCGGTGAGGATGGAAGCGATGGACATGCAACGACGCGCGATCGCCGGCAGATGGTAACGATAAGACATTATCAATAAGAAGGAAAGGCCGAGGACCTATCCCACGGCTAGACTCGGCTCCCCCGCTTTGGGAAGGGAGAGCTCATGGCGCCGATCTCGATCGACAAGCAACGCGCACTCACGCATCTCCTCGACCTGCTCGCGATCGAGGGACTCTCCGGCCGGGAGGCGAACGTCGCCGCCGCGGTGTGCGCGAAGCTGTTGGCCGCCGGCTGCCGGCCTGCATGGATCCGTCACGACGACGTGCACCAACGGCTCGAGGGGTTCGAGATCGGCAACCTGATCGTGCGCCTGCCCGCTAGCGGAAACGGGAACGGCACGGCACGGCGGCTGTTCATGGGGCACCTCGACACCGTGCCGCTCTGTCGCGGCGCCAAAGCGATCCGGCGCGGCCACCGCATCACCAGCGCCGGCTCGACCGCGCTCGGTGGCGACAACCGAACCGCATGCGCGGCGCTGGTCACGTTGGTCGAGACTTTGCTCCACGGTGGTATCGCCCATCCGCCGCTCACGATCCTCTTCACGGTCGGCGAGGAAGTGGGACTGCTCGGCGCGCGTCACGTCGATCTCGATGACCTCGGGCGGCCCGAGATGGGCTTCAACATCGACGGTGGCAATCCCGCCGATATCGCCATCGGCGCAATCGGCGCCGACCGCTGGGAAGCTCACGTTCGCGGCAAGTCGTCCCATGCCGGAGTCGCGCCAGAGCGAGGCGTGTCGGCGGCGCTGATCGCCAGCCGCGCGATCGCCGACGTGGCGCGCCGCGGCTACTTCGGGAAGGTCCGCAAAGGGCGCCACGAAGGCACGTCGAACGTCGGCGTGATGCGCGGCGGCGAAGCGACCAATCAGGTCACCGACTACGTGTTCGTTCGCGGAGAGTCGCGCAGCCACCGGCCGCGGTTCATCGACGAGATAACCGCCGCCTACCGCGCCGCGTTCGCCAAGGCCGCCGCCTCGGTCAAGGACGATCGCGGTCACGCCGGCAAAGTCGAGTTCCGCGCTGAGCGCGACTACGACTCGTTCCGCATGCCCGAGGACTCGCCTCCGGTCGAGCTCGCGTTGCGCGCGGCGCGCAAGCTCCGGCTCGACGCTCGGACGCGCATCGCGAACGGTGGCCTCGACGCCAACTACCTCAACGCCAAGGGCGTGCCGACCGTGACGCTGGGCGCCGGCCAGCACTCGCCGCACACCGTCGACGAGTACGTGGACGTGCGGGAGTTCTGGAATGGGTGCCGGTTGCTGGTCGCTATTGCGACCGCACCGGCGACGTGACCATCATTGATACGCTGCGCGAAATCAGACGTTGGGGGCGGAGGTTGCCATGATTGGGCCCACTCGACGCGACGTTCTCGCTCTCTCGACCGCGACCGCGGCCGGCCTACTGCTGCCGACCGGAGGCGCCTTCGCTGCGGCGCGGGCGCAACGCGCCAAACGCGACCGCCGGCCCAAGGCTGACTTCGCCGTCGCCTTCCTCACCGACATGCACGTCGATGGCGAGCTCGGCTCGGCGGACGGGTTCGCGAAGGCCGTTCGCAACGCGTTCGACCGCCCGCAGCCGCCCGAGGTCCTGGTCACCGGCGGCGATCTGGTGATGGACATCCTGGAAACCGGCGCCGACCAGGCCGACGCGTTGTACGCGCTGTTCGAGAAGCAGATCGCGGGCGTCAAGGTGCCGACCCACCACACCATGGGCAACCACGACATGCTCGGCGTGTACGAGAAGAGCGGCCTTCAGCCCGATCACCCCAAGTACGGCAAGAAGTACTTCTTCGAGCGGTTCAAGCAGGATCATGCCTATCACTCGTTCGACCACGAAGGCTGGCACTTCGTCATCCTCGACAGCCTCGGCATCGAAGGGCGCGGCTACATCGGCTGGGTCGACGACGAGCAGCTCGTCTGGCTCGAAGACGATCTCGCCGCGTCGGCAAAGCCGACCGTGGTCTTCACGCACGTCCCGCTGTGGAGCAACTACATCGAGATCAATCGCGGCATCGCCGATCCGATCCCGCGCGGCGTCGCCATCGTCAACGCGCACAAGGTGGCGCCCATCCTGCAGAAGAACAAAGTGAAGCTGGTGCTGGCGGGCCACCTCCACATCAACGAGACGTTCACCTACAAGGGCATCGAGTACTCGACGGTGGGCGCGGTGTCGGGGAACTGGTGGAAAGGCGCGCGGGACGGGTTCGAAGAGGGCTACGCCCGCCTCGAGTTCCGCGGTGATCAAGTGAGCTGGGAGTACGTAGACTACGGCTGGGAGGCACAGCCGGCCACGCCGGCTACCGCGACCGCCGCATGAGTCGATCATCGCCATCCGCCGCCGCAGCGCGGCCGCTCGAAGGAGCTTCACAGATGCCCAAGTGGGGAACGGTCATCGTGTTCGTCGCAATGGCCGCGT
>DATAFT010000602.1:0-11901 GCA_036257295.1 Thermoanaerobaculia bacterium | reverse complement strand
CGGCCGGCCAGGATCTCGACCATCGACGGATAGAGCTCGCCGCGGTTGATCTCGGTGAGGAAGCCGAGCCCGCCCAGGTTGACGCCGAGGATGGGCACGCCGTGACGTTGGGCGCGAGCCACCGACATCAGCGTGCCGTCGCCGCCGAGGACGACGACCAGGTCGTACCGCGCCTCGAAGTCGTAGGCCTCGCCGTCGTCGGCGAGAGCGCGATGCGTCCGCTCGTCGAGCGCGACGGCGATGCCGCGCCGGCGCAGCCACTCGGAGAGCTCGCCGGCGGCCGCGATCGCCTCCGGGCTCCCGATCTTGGTTGCGATCGCGACGCGCGTGAACGCGTGGTGCTCGGCGTCGCTCATGACGGGGTGGGTCGGCGCAGGTGCGCCAGCGGCTCTCGATTGCCGCCGGCGCCGGTCACCGGTGAATCGATGACGCCGAGCAGATCGAGCCCGAGTACTTCGAGATCTCGCGCGCGCTCGGCGATCACGGAGCGCCGCAGCTCCTCGTCGCGCAGGATGCCACCCTTCCCCACCGAGCCGCGCGGCGCCTCGAACTGCGGCTTGATCAAGGCCACCAGGTCACCGCCCGCGGCCAGGCATCCGATCACTGCGGGCGCTACCAGTCGCAGCGAGATGAACGACACGTCGATGGTCATCAGGTCGATCGGCTCCGGCACCTCGTTGGCGTCGAGGTGGCGAGCGTTGCGCCCCTCGAGCACGACCACGCGCGGATCCGCCCGCAGCGAGGCGTGGAGCTGGCCGCGGCCGACGTCGAGCGCGTAGACGCGCACAGCACCGCGCTGCAACAGACAATCGGTGAACCCGCCGGTGCCGGCACCGACGTCGAGGCAGACGCGACCGCGCGGGTCGATCGCGAAGTGGTCGAGCGCCGCCGCCAGCTTGCGGCCCGCGCGCGACACGAACGGCTCGCGCGGTCCCGCGACCTCGAGGAGCGAGTCGACGGCGACCGCGGTGCCCGCCTTGTCGACGCGCCGGCCGTTCACCGCGACCGCTCCCGCCATCAGCGCCCGCTGCGCCTGCTCGCGCGTCTCGAACAGGCCGCGCTCGACCAGCAGCAGGTCGAGCCGCACCTTCTTTGCTCCAGGACTGGCCGTCATCGGCTCGATCACCGATCGCGCTCCCCGAGGTAGTGGATCAGGGAGCGTAGCGTGTCCTGGCGCCTGGGCAGCTCGCAGGCGAGCTCGAGCGCCTCGGCCGCCACGCCGCGCAACCGGCGGCGACTCTCGTCGACGCCGTAGAGTCCCGGGTAGGTGAGCTTGCGCGCCGCCGCGTCCTTGCCCGCGGTCTTGCCGAGCTCCTCGGTCGAGCCCAGCACGTCGAGCAGGTCGTCACCGATCTGAAACAGCAATCCGAGGGCGGCGCCCAACCGGCGCAGCCGCCGCTCCTCCGGCTCGCTCACCTCGGCGTAGATCCCGCCGAGCACCAGGCTGGCCTCGAGCAGACAGCCGGTCTTGCGCCGATGGATCCATTCGAGCGCGCCGGCCGGATCGTCGGGCCACCGCTGCTCGGCTTCGAGGTCCGCCACCTGACCGCCGATCATCCCGGTCGAGCCCACCGATTCGCCGGCCACCGCCACCGCCCGCGCGCGCACCGCGGGCGGAGCGCTCGCCGGCTCGCGCGCCAGGCACAACAGCGCGTGGTTGAGCAGCGCGTCCCCGGCGAGGATCGCGAGCGCCTCGTCGAACTGCTTGTGCACCGTGGGGCGGCCGCGGCGCAGGTCGTCGTCGTCGAGCGCCGGCAGGTCGTCGTGCACCAGGCTGAAGGTGTGGATCATCTCCATCGCCGCCGCGGCCGGAAGCAGCGTCTCCCGCGGAGCGCCGTAGATCTCGCCGCCGAGCACGACCAGCGCCGGCCGCACGCGCTTGCCGCCGGCGAACACGCTGTAGCGCATCGCGGCATGCAGGCGCGCCGGTCGGGCGCTCTCCGCCGGCAGCAGGCGATCGAGCGCGCGCTCCACTTCGGGGCGAAGATCGGCTAGGAACTCGACGAATTCGGCCACGCTGAACCGCTGAGCGAGTCGAGGCAGAACGGAAGCGCGATGACGAAGAGCGCGATCTTCTGGACCTCGGTGTCGGCCCAGTTGTCCTCGAAGAACGCGGCCAGAGTATAGGCCACCAGCGCGGCGGCGACGCCGAGGTGGAGGTCGGCGCGCGGGCCGGAGGCGCCGCCCTCGCGACGATAGTTGCGCAGGGTCTGGCCGAAGCTCGCGATCAGGATGGCGGCGTACGCCACCAACGCCAGCACGCCGTACTCGGCGGCGAGCTGGAGGTAGGAGTCGTGCAGATGCGGGCGGTGGTCGCGCGGCGCGGTGGGATGGCGATAGAGCGGATAGCGGGTCTCGACCACGCCCGGCCCCAGGCCGAGCAGCGGCCGCTCGGAAACCATGCGCAGGCCGGCGTCGAGCATGCACAGGCGGTCGTAGTTCGACTCGTCGCGCAGGTCGAAGATCGACACCGCGCGATCGCGCACGGCCGGCGGCAAGACCAGCACCAGCACGATCGCCGCCGGGGCCACCCACAGCAGCTGTCGCGGCCGGCGCATCGCCAGCACGAACACCACCATGCCCGCGAGCGCCACCCACGAGCCGCGCGTGAGGTTGAGAGACAGCGCGATTGCGGGAAGCGCCGTGCCCGCGATCGCCGCGGCGATCCACCCGGAGTCGGAGCCTCCGCACGCCAGCCGGGCGAACGCGAAGGCGCCGCACAGCAGGATGACGCCGGCGAAGGTCTGGTAGTGCGAGAACGGTCCGGCCATGCGCCGGCTCAGCTCGACGCCGGCGCCGCCGGCAGCGATCTGCAGCAGGCCGAACGCGGCGAGCAGCGCTCCCATCACCATCAGTCCGCGCACCACCACGCGCGCCTGCGACTCGCGCTCGACGACGGCGAGCGTCAGCAGCAGCGGCAGCAGCGAGAGCAGCTCCCCGATGCGCCCCAAGCTGGTGCGCGGCTCGTACGAGAACGCGGTGGAGGCCAGGAAGACCAGCACGAATGCGCCGAGCGGAAGGGCGAGACGGGCCGGCATCAGCGGCGCGCGAGCCGGCGTGCGATCGCGCCGTTCGCGGCTGAAGCGTACGAAGAGCGCGGCGACCGCCGACAGCCCCATGAAGACGTTCGAGACGGCGAGCGCTCCCACCGTCCACAGTTGAAGAGCGAAAGTCCAGAAGGCGAACGCGCGGGTCCGCGACCGCGTCACGTCCGAGTTACTGACCGATGCCGACCGAAGACGCCGGCAGCGCCTCCTCGATCAGCATGATCGGGATGTCCGAGACGATCGGGTAGACCAGCTGCGACTCGGCGCAGTAGAGCCCTTGCTCGACCACCGGCTCTTCGTCGTGGAAGTGCTCGCGGTACTTCTGCACCAGCTTCTCGCGCCATTCGGCGGGCAGCTGGACCACCTGCAGCGGGCCTTTGGTCTTGGGGCAGACCAGGATGGCGAGGAGCTCGGGATCGACGGCCATGACTAACCCCTCAGATGCGGCGAGGCTATCACCGAGTTCCGCGAATGGTGTTTCATGGCATCGGCAAGAGTAGCGGCTCGATCGACTGCGCCCGCCCGCTCTTGGGATCGATCTCGATCAGCGCGGCGGCGAGTCGGACGTCGTCCTTGGCGACCTCGAACTGCGACGGAGTGCGCAGCAGGAATCGCCGCAGCACCCGGTCGGTGCGAAAACCGATGATCGATTCGTAGGGCCCGGTCATGCCGACGTCGGTCATGAACGCGGTGCCGTTGGGGAGGATGCGGGCATCGGCGGTCGGCACGTGGGTATGGGTGCCGAGCACCGCCGACGCGCGGCCGTCGAGGTACCAGCCCATCGCCTGCTTCTCGCTGGTCGCCTCGGCGTGGAAGTCGACCAGGATCACCTTGACCTTGCCGTCGAGGCCGGCGACCAGCTTGTCCGCCTCCTCGAACGGCGAGTCGAGCGGTGACATGAAGACCTGGCCTTCGAGGTTGATGGTGGCGACCGGAATGCCGGCGGCGGTCTCACCGACGTGGAGGCCACGGCCGGGATTGCCGGGCGGATAGTTGGCCGGACGCAGCACGTTGGCGCGCTCGTCGAGGAGCGGCAGCCCCAGCTTCTTGTCCCAGACGTGGTTGCCGCTGGTGAAGCAGTCGATCGGGAGGTCGGCGAACTCGTCGAGCACCTCGGGCGTGATGCCGAAGCCGCCGGCCGCGTTCTCGATGTTGACGACCGTGTAATCGACGTGCCGGCGGTCCACCAGCTCGGGCAGGAACCGAGCCGCCGCCTGTCGGCCCGGCTTGCCGATCACGTCACCGACGAACAGCAACCTCACTTCGCGAACTCGATGGCGCGGGTCTCGCGAATGACCGTGACCTTGATCTGGCCAGGGTAGGTGAGCTCGGCCTCGAGGCGGCGCGCGATGTCGCGCGACAGCCAGATCGACTCCTCGTCGGAGATCTTCTCGGAGTCGACGATGATGCGGATCTCACGGCCGGCCTGGATCGCGAACGTCTTCTGCACCCCCTTGAAGCTGCCGGCGATCTCTTCGAGCTGCTTCAAGCGCTTGACGTAGGTCTCGAGGATCTCGCGGCGGGCGCCCGGGCGCGCCGCCGACAGCGCGTCGGCGGCCGTCACCAGCACCGCCTCGACCGTCTCCGGGTCGTAGTCGCCGTGATGGCAGGCCATCGCGTGCACGACCTCTTCGGTCTCGCCGTACTTGCGCAGCAGGTCGATGCCGATCTGCAGGTGGGTGCCGTCCATCTCGCGGTCGATCGCCTTGCCGATGTCGTGGAAGAGCCCGGCGCGCTTGGCGACGTGGACGTTGGTCTTGAGCTCACCCGCCATCACGCCGGCCAGGAACGCCACCTCCTTGGAGTGATGCAGGCAGTTCTGACCGTACGAGGTGCGGTAGCGCAGCCGCCCCAGCAACTTGACCAAATCGGGATGGACGTTGGCGAGGTTGAGCTCGAGCAGGGCCGCCTCGCCCTCCTGCTGGATGATGGTGTCGAGCTCCTCCTTCACCTTCTCGACCACCGACTCGATGCGCGCGGGATGGATGCGCCCGTCCGAGATCAGGCGCTCGAGCGAGATGCGCGCGATCTCGCGGCGGAAGGGGTCGAAGCCGGAGAGGATGACCGCCTCGGGAGTGTCGTCGACGATCAGATCGACGCCGGTCGCCATCTCGAGCGCCCGGATGTTGCGTCCCTCGCGGCCGATGATCCTGCCCTTCATCTCGTCGGACGGCAGCATCACCACCGACACCGTGGTCTCGGACACGTAGTCGGAAGCCGAGCGCTCGATCGCCATCGCGACGATCCGCTGCGCCTCGCGCAGGCCGTGCTCGCGCGCCTCGTCCTCGATGCGCTTGAGCAGCCGCGCCGCTTCCACCCGCGCGTCGCGCTCCATCACCCGCATCAGCTCTTCCTTGGCCTGCTGCGCGGTGAAACCGCCGACCTGCTCCAGCCGCTCGCGCTCCTTCTGCACCAGCTCGTCGAGCTCGGCGCGATGCTGCTCCACGTGCAGCTCGAGCTTGTCGAGCTCGCCCTCGCGCTTGCGCAGCTCGCCCTCGCGCCGCTCGAGGGTTCCTTTCTGGCGCGTCAGGTCGTCGTCGAGCTGGGTGATGCGACGCTCCTGCTTGTCGAGCTCGGAGCGCTGCTTGGAGGCCACCTTCTCGAACTCGCTGCGGGCCTGGAGCAGCTTTTCCTTGGCGGCGAGCTCGCTCTCGCGCAGCTTGGAGGCCACCTGTCGCTCGGCGTCCTCGAGGATGCGGACCGCTTCGACCTTGGTCTGCTCCTGCTCCTTGGCGGCGATGCGGCGGACGAAGACCAGCCACACGAACGGGGCGGCAATAGCGGCCGCGACGATGGCGGCCGGCAGTATGTAGTTGTCGATCACGGCAATTCCCCCCTGACCGCTCCCGAGCGGACGCCCCGAGCAGAGCCTCGGGCGCTCCGCCGCGGGCGTCACCGCGCAAACAACCCGCTCATCGGCGACCGCTGGCCGCCGGCGAGCGCGGAAGTCGGATCAGCAGGGAACCGTTCGGACTAGGAGATGCGCATCCCCCGCGGGGCCGTGTGGACTGCCGCGTTAGAACCTACGCGACAAAGGTGGGTGTCCGCTCCGCGAGTCGTTAGCGTCCCCGTACTAGCGGGGCTGGCACGGACCCGTGGGTAAGGACTCCCTACGTAACTGCATTGGTTCTAAAAGTGGTATCCATCACCAACCGCACAGGGGATGCAAGCCTGTTAAGCCTCGAGGGCCAGCTCCAACTCTCCAGTCAGCTCCGTCACCTTCGCGACCGCCGCTTCGGTCTCCTCGGCCCGTTCCGCTCGCAGGCGAGCGAGCTCGTCCGCGATGTTGAGCGCCGCCAGGATCGCGATCTTCGCGCGGTCGACCGAGCTCGAGCGCCCGGCCACCTCCCGCATCTTATGGTCGACCAGAGCCGCCAATTGCCGAAGGTGTGAGGTGTCGTCGTCACCGCGCACTTGGTAAGTGGCGCCGAAAATGTCCACTGCCACTGTGCTGGTGCTCGTTCCCGCCATCCGTACCGCCCGCCCCTTGGGGCCGGCGCGATGGTTCCGATGTCGGGCGCCGACCTTGGGGACCTGAGGCGAACGGACTATAACAGTTTTGTGACGTTTGCCGGTACGCGAGCCGATACCGATCAACCCAAGAGCGACTCGATCTCGCCCTCCAATCGATCGAGGCGGTGGCGCACTTCCTCGGTCCGATCGGCGCTCCCCACCGTCCCGCGGTCCACCCCTCGCGCGCTCTCGAGCTCAGCTTCCAGCCGCGCCACTTCGGCGCGCAGGGTCTGGTTCTCGGCCGCCGCCGCCCGCAGCCGCTCGACCGCGCGCGCTACCACCGCTTCGAGCCGGGCCCAGTCGAGGTCGGCGCTCATGCTGTCTCCTTGGCCCCCCAGCCGAACCGCTGGTCGAGGAGCTTGGCGATCTCCGCCTGTCTGGCGTTGACCTCCTCCTGCTGGAGGGACCGGTCGGGTGCGTTGTAGCGAAACGAGATCGTGGTGTTGACCGCGCCCGCCGGCACGCCCTCGCCCTGGTAGCGATCCTTGAGGTCGAACGCCTGCAGCTCCGCCGGGGCGGCGTCGGCGATGGCGCGCGCGATCGCGGACCACGGCACCGTGGTGCCGTGCGTCAGGGTGAGGTCGGCGGCCACACCGGGGAAGCGCGAGGGCGTGGTCACTCGCGACACCGCGGCGCCGTCGCCGAGAGCGCGGCAGAACAGCTCGGCCGCGAGCAGCGGAACCGCCGACTCGCAATCGAGCCGCCCGAACCAGCCCGCCCATTCGCCGTCGCGATAGAGCTCGGCGCCGGTGCCGGAGAGCACGCCGGGAAGCTCGGCCCGACGGATCTCGACGGAAGCGTCGAACGCCTCGAGCAGCGAGTCGAGTACGCCCTTGAGCTCGTACAGGTCGGCTTCGCGCGCCCCGTCCCACGGCGTGCCGTCGGTGCCGCCCAGGACCAACCCGAGCGACTCGATCTCCTCCTCCAGGAACACGTTGCCGATCTCGAACAGCCGCACCGCGCCGGCGCCGCGGCGCAGGTTGAACAGCGCGGTGGCGACCAGGCCGGGAAGCATCGAGCGACGCAGAACGGTGTACTGCTCGGAGAGCGGATTGGCGAGCTCGACCGGACCCGACGCCGCGAACCCGCCGGCGGCCGCTGCGTCCGGCGCCTTGCCATTGGTCTTCGCCAGCGGGTAGCGCGCATCCTCCTCGCGCGACACGAAGGAGTACTGAATAGTTTCGGCGAAGCCCTGCCCCACCAGGTGCCGGCGCATGAGACGACGGCGCTTCTGCACCGGCGTTTCCGGACCGTCGGAGCCATAGATCGGCGACAGCGCGGCAGGGATCGCCTCGAAGCCGCGAACGCGCATCGCCTCCTCGTAGAGG
Source organism: Thermoanaerobaculia bacterium (assembly GCA_036257295.1). Taxonomy (GTDB): domain Bacteria; phylum Acidobacteriota; class Thermoanaerobaculia; order Multivoradales; family Multivoraceae; genus DATAFT01. Next base: position 4,013 of record DATAFT010000602.1, on the reverse strand, counting down.
TCCTCGGCGCGCTCGAGGTCGAACCGGCGCCAGCTCGGCACCCGCACCTTCCAGGTGTCAGCGCCGGCGTCGAGCACCTCGAGGCCGAGACCGGTGAACCAACGCGCGAGCTCGGAGCGGTCGTAGGCGACGCCGGCGAAACCGTCGAGGCGCCGCGGAGAGAACGCGATCTCGCGGCGAACGAGGACGGCCGGATCGACCACGTCGAGCACGCCGCGGCGAACGGTGGCGCCCGCGATGTCGGCGAGCAGCACCGCGGCGCGATCGAGCGCGGCTACGGTGCCCTCGGGGTCGGTGCCGCGCTCGAAGCGGTGACTGGCATCGGTGTGGAGCCCGAGGCGCTTCGCCGTGCGTCGGACCGTCGAGCGGTCGAAGTGCGCGCTCTCGAGCAGGACGCGGCGCGTCGCCGGTGTCACCTCGGTGGCGAGCCCTCCCATCACGCCGGCGAGCGCCACTGCTCGTTTCGCGTCGGCGATCACCAGGTCGGTCGCGAGCAGCTCGCGCGCTACACCGTCGAGCGTCTGGAGCTTCTCTCCCGCGGCTGCGAGCCGGACCACGATGGTCGAGGCCCCGAGCGTGTCGAGGTCGAAGGCGTGGAGCGGCTGCCCCAGCTCCCACAGCACGAAGTTGGTGACGTCGACCACGTTGTTGATCGAGCGCGCGCCCACCGTCTCGAGGCGCCGCACCAGCCAGTCGGGACTCGGCCCCAGCCGGACGTCCTCGAGCAGGCGCGCCGAGTACCGCGGGCAGAGCCTCGCTTCGGCGACCTCTACGCGCGCCAGCGACGACGCGGCGGCGCCGCTCTCCGACGGAGCCGCGTCGGGACGCCGCAGCGGCACGCCCCGCAGCACCGCGATCTCGCGCGCGAGCCCGACGTGGTTCATGCAGTCGGGCCGGTTGCCGGTGATGTCGACGTCGAGCAGAGCGTCGTCGCCCTCGATGGTGACGTGCTCGACGCTCGAGCCAGATCGGGTGAGCAGCGCGCGCAGCTCGTCGACCGGACCCACCTCGACGTACTGAGCGAGCCAGTCCCGCGAGAACTGCATCAGCGGTGGATCTGGCGCAACAGGCGCAGATCGTTCTCGAACAGCATGCGGATGTTGGGCAGGCCGTAGCGCGCCATCGCCACGCGATCGATGCCGCCGCCGAACGCGAAGCCGCTCCAGACGTCGGGATCGACTCCCACGTTCTCGAGGACGCGCGGATCGACCATGCCCGAGCCCATGATCTCCATCCAACCGGTGCCCGAGCAGGTGCCGCACTCCTCGCGCTTCTTGGGCGGGCGGCAGAACGGGCACGTGATGTCGATTTCCGCGGACGGCTCGGTGAACGGGAAGTAGCTCGGGCGCAGCCTCACCTGCGTGTCGGCCGAGAACAGCTTCTGGAAGAACGTCTCGATCGCGCCCTTGAGATGGCCGAACGTGATGCCGCGGTCGATCACCAGCGCCTCGACCTGATGGAACATCGGCGAGTGGCGCAGCGTGTTGTCGTTGCGATAGACGCGGCCGAAGCCGAGCACGCGCACCGGAGGCTTGCGCGCGAGCAGCGTGCGGATCTGGATCGGCGAGGTGTGCGTGCGCAGCAGCCGCCCGTCGCGCAGGTGGAGGGTGTCCTGCTCGTCGCGCGCCGGATGATCGTCGGGGAAGTTGAGCGCGCCGAAGTTGTAGTAGTCGTTCTCGATCTCGGGGCCTTCGGCGATGCTGTAGCCCATCGACCGGAAGATGCTCTCGATCTCCTGGTAGACCAGCGTGATCGGATGGAGCGTGCCGGTGGGACGGCGGCGCCCGGGCAGGGTGACGTCGACCGCCGCGCTCGCGAGCGCCGCCTCGCGCTCCTGCTCGCCGAGCCTGCGGTCGATCGCCTCGAGCGTGCTCTCCACTTCCTGGCGCAGCTCGTGGACGCCCTTGCCGAACTCGCGGCGCGCGGCGGGATCGATCTCCTTGAGCTTCGCCTCGAGCGAGCGCACGACGCCGCGCTTGCGCCCCACCCACTCGACGCGCAGCGCGTCCCAGGCGGCGCGGTCGCCGGCCGCAGCGGCCTCGCGCCGGAAGCGGGCGAGCAGATCCGCGAGCTCCGTGGTCACGGCTCGCTGCTCGACCGTCATCAGGAAGCGGTGGGCGCCTGGCCCATCGGGGGGCGGGCGGTGGGGGGCTGCGTCTCGAGCGCGGACTTGGCCAGGGCGGCCAGCTCGGCGAACCCCCGCTCGTCGCGCACCGCGATGTCGGCCAGCATCTTGCGATCGAGGTCGCTGCCGGCCGCCTTCAAGCCGGAGATGAGCCGGCTGTAGGAGAGGCCGTGGAGGCGGGCCGCCGCGTTGATGCGGACGATCCACAGCCGCCGCATCTCGCGCTTGCGCGTGCGGCGGTCGCGATAGGCGTAGCCGAGAGACTTGTCGACCTGCTGCTTCGCCATCCGGTAGGCATTCGACTTGACGCCGAAGTAGCCCTTGGACAGCTTGAGGACCCGCTTCCGTTTCTGTGCGCGCTTGGGACCGCGCTTGACGCGTGGCATGACTGAACCTCGTTTCGCCCTTCGGGGCGGTTAGCTCGGGCCGCGAGGACAGGCTCGTTCCTGGGGCCCTGCCTCCACCCGCCGTGTTACCCGGGGGCGGAGAGTGAATAATGTGTCAGTGGAGCATCTCGCGAACTTGCTTCGCGAAGGAATCCGACACTGACGTCTGCTGGCGGAGCTTGCGCTTCCGCTTCGAGCTCTTCTTGGTGAGGATGTGGGTCTTGCCCGAGTGGCCGCGGCGCACCTTGCCCTTCGACGACAGGCGGAACCGCTTCGCCGCACCCTTGTGAGTCTTCTGCTTCGGCACTCTCGCTCCTTTACTTTCCGGCCCGCAATGCTACCAGGGGAAGACGGCCTCCGCTCATAGCTCCAGGCTCTTCGACTTCACCCGCTCCCCCATCCGATCGGCGAGCTCCGCGATGGGGAGCGACCCCAGCTCTTCCCCGCCGCGCAAGCGCACCGATACCGTCCCGGCCTCGGCCTCTCGCCCACCCACCACCAGCATGTACGGCGTCTTCTGGAGCTGCGCCTCGCGGATGCGGTAGCCCAGCTTCTCGCCGCGGTCGTCGAGCTCGACGCGGAAGCCGCCGGCGCGCAGCGTCTCGGTGACCTTGCCGCCGTACTCCGAGAACTTCTCCGACACCGGCAGCACCACCGCCTGGCGCGGCTGAAGCCACAGCGGGAAGGCGCCTCCGGTGTGCTCGACCAGGATGCCGAGGAAGCGCTCGAGCGACCCCAGCATGGCGCGGTGGATGAGCACCGGCTGGCGCTCGCCGCCGCTCGGGTCGGTGTACTTGAGCGCGAACCGCTCGGGAAGCTGGTAGTCGAGCTGGACGGTGCCGAGCTGCCACGAGCGTCCCATGAAGTCCTTCACCTGGAAGTCGATCTTGGGCGCGTAGAAGGCCCCCTCGCCCGGGTTCGGCGTGTAGGGGATGTCGTGCTTCTCGAGCACGGAGCGCAGCGTCTCCTGCGCGCGCTCCCAGGTCTCCGCCGTGCCGACCGCCTTCGTCGGCCGGCCCGAGAGCTCGACCGCCACTTCGTCGAAACCGAAGACGCGGTAGATCTCGCGGATGCGACCCACCACGCTCATCACCTCGGACTCGATGTGGTCCTCGGTGCAGAAGATGTGGGCGTCGTCCTGGCAGAACGTGCGCACGCGCGTCAGGCCGGTGATGACGCCGCTGCGCTCGGCGCGGTGCAGGCGCCCGAAGTCGGCGAAGCGCAGCGGCAAGTCGCGGTAGGAGCGCAGCCGGGTCGAGAACACCAGGCAGGCGCCCGGACAGTTCATCGGCTTCACCGCGAACTGACGGCCCTCGGCTTCGGTGAAGAACATGGCGTCGCCGTAGTAGTCGTAGTGACCGGACTGCTTCCACAGCTCGACGTCCATGATCTGCGGCGTCAGCACCTCGCCGTAGCCATCCTTCTCGTTGAGCTCGCGGACGAATTCGATGAGCTGGTTGTAGATGAAGGCGCCCGCCGGGTGGAAGAACGGGCTCGCCGGC
>DATAFT010000590.1:0-5389 GCA_036257295.1 Thermoanaerobaculia bacterium | reverse complement strand
AAAGGGACGATCGCCGAGGGTCTCGCCGGTGTGGAAGGTCCACGCCACCTCGAGCGCGTCGACGTTGCCGCGATCGATCTGCGTGAGCGGCGAGTAACGCATGCCGCCCGGGTCGCCGCCGTACGACGGCCAACCGGCGGTGGGACCCGCGAAGGAGACTGCCCCCGCGCCGCTTCCGCCGCCGCAGGAGGTCGCGACCAGCGCGGCGACGACGAGCGACGTCAGCGCGGCGATCGGTGCAGCCATCGGCGTCGCCCGCCTTCGACCAAGCCAACCGAAGCGGTTCATTGAGCTCACGTACGAGTCGATCGGCGACGAGTTTCGCTGGTCGGCGCCCGGCGTCATCCGATCCCCACGCCGCGTGCGTTCTATCATCTGATGGCCACCCTGTCGGCTCATCATGACACCGTGAAGACGCGCTCCGCTCATACCTCGCGCGTCGGCGCGAGTCGGCGCCTCTCGCGCGCGGTCGACGCCGCGGCCCTGGACGACGAGCGCGACACGCCAGTCCTCCCCACTCCCTGGGAGCGTGAGGAGTCGCTCGGCGCGCGCTGGCTGCGGCGCGCGGTGACGGTGCCCGCCTACCTGGCGGCGGCGTTGCTCGCCATAGTGCTGTTGCCGGCGGTGGTGGTGGTCACGCTCGTGCTCGACGCTCGCGAGCTTCGCCGCGCGCCGCGGACCCGGTTCGTGGTCGGCGTGACGTTCATCCTGCTGTGCGAGACCGCCGGCCTCGGCGGCGCGCTGCTCAACTGGACGCTCGCCGGTGGTCCGTTCGGCAGCGGATCGGCTCGTGCTCACCAACTCGACCGTGCCCTCCAGCGGTGGTGGGCGAGCGTCCTCCTCCACCGCGGACGCAGGATTCTCGGCCTCGGCCTCAACGTCGCCGCCGCGGAGGGCGTGCTCGACGACGGGCCGATCCTGGTGCTCGCGCGCCACGCCAGCCTGGTCGATTCACTGCTGCCCTGCGTGCTCCTCGATTCCTTCCGGCTGCGCTACGTGCTCAAGCGCGAGCTGCTCTGGGAGCCCTGCCTCGACATCGTCGGCACGCGGCTGCCCAACGCGTTCGTGCGCCGCGGCGTCGGCGATCCTGGCGAGATCGCGCGGGTCGCCGCGCTCGCCCGCGGCCTCGAGCGCGACGAAGGCGTCGTGCTCTTCCCCGAAGGCACGCGGTTCACGCCCGAGCGCCGCCAGCATTTGATCGATCGGCTCGACGCGCGGGGCGAGGCGCCACGGTTGCACGAAGCCGGCTCGCTCCGCCACGTATTGCCGCCGCGGCGCGGCGGCGTGCTCGCGCTGCTCGAGGCGGCGCCGACCGCCGACGTCGTGATCCTGGCTCACACCGGGCTCGAGGATGCGGCGCGACTGAGCGACTTGTGGCGTGGCTCGTTACTGGGCGGCACGATCGACGTCGAGCTCTGGCGCGTGCCGCGCGCCAAGATTCCCGCCGACGCGGCGGGACGGGAAGCGTGGCTGCAGGACTGCTGGCGCCGCGTCGATCAGTGGGTCGACGCTCACCGGGGCGCCGCACGTCGCGGCACAGAGAACAGCGACACGAGCGCACAGTGAAGGTCCATCGACTGGTCCGCGAGCAGCTCCTGGGCGGCTCGCTCGACGACGTCTTCGCGTTCTTCAGCGACGTGCGCAACCTCGAGCGCATGACGCCGCGCTGGTTGGGGTTCCGCATCCTCGGCACGCCGCCGGACCCGCTGCGCGAGGGAGCCGTCATCGACTGCTCCATCCGTCTCGCGGGCGTCCCGGTGCGTTGGCGTACGCGGATCGTCGACTGGCAGCCGGGGCGGCAGTTCTCCGACACCCAGGAGCGCGGGCCGTACGCGCTGTGGGATCACACCCACTCGTTTCGCGAGGTTGCCGGCGGCGTGCTGATGCGTGACGAGGTTCGCTACGCGCTCCCTCTCGGTCCGTTGGGATCGCTCGCCCACGCTCTCGCGGTGCGAGCGTCGCTGGGCCGCATCTTCGACTATCGCTACGACGTCCTTGCCGGCATCTTTCCGATCGACGAGCGGGATCGACCGCAAGTTTCGACGCGATGATCGATCCCCAGGTCCTTCTCGCTTCAGCCGCGGCGGTGCTGTCGTTCCTGGTCGCGGTCTGGCTCGTGAGCCTGGTGATGCGCGACGCGAGCATCGTCGACATCGTGTGGGGTCCGGCGTTTCTGGTGATCGCGATCGCCTCCCACTGGCTGGGCGACGGCGCACCGGCGCGTAGCAACCTGCTGCTCGGGCTGGTCGCGCTCTGGAGCCTTCGCCTCGCCGTCTACCTGGCATGGCGCAACCTCGGCTCGGGTGAGGACTTCCGCTACCAGAAGATGCGCGCCTACTGGGGCGCCCGCTTCTGGTGGGTCAGTCTCTTCACCGTGTTCCTGTTGCAGGGCGCGCTGGCGTGGATCGTGTCGGCGCCGATCCAGGTCGCGATGGCGTCGCCGGCGCCCCAGCGGCTCGGCTGGCTCGACTACACCGGGGTCGCACTCTTCGTCGTCGGATTCTTGTTCGAGAGCGTCGGCGATCTTCAGCTCGCGCGCTTCAAGGCGGACCCGCGGAATGCCGGCAAGGTGCTCGATCACGGGCTGTGGGCGTGGACACGGCACCCCAACTACTTCGGTGACTGCGTGCAGTGGTGGGCGTTCTTCCTGATCGCATTGGCGACGCCGCGCGGCTATCTCGCGGTCGTCGGGCCGCTGGTGATGACCTGGCTCCTGATGAAGTTCTCGGGCGTTCCGATGCTCGAGCGGTCGCTGCGCAAGAAGCGTCCGCGGTACGACGACTACCGCCAACGGGTACCGGCGTTCTTCCCTCGCCCGCCGCGCAGCGGGCTATGAGCTGCCGACATGGGCGATCGCGCGTTCCCGCAATGCCCGATAGTCGAGCTTCCCGTTCGCGGCTCGCCCCAGATCCTCGATGAAGAGCACGTGCTTCGGCGCCTTGTAGTGCGCGAGCTCAAGCTTCACCCACTCCGTGACGGCTGACGCTTCAGGCGGTGGTTCGCCGTTCGCGACCTCGACGATCGCCGTGATCGCCTCGCCCCACCGCGCGTCCGGCACGCCCACGCACGCGGCGTCGCGCACCGAAGGATGCCGCTTGAGCACTTCCTCGACTTCCTCGGGGTACACCTTCTCGCCTCCGGTGTTGATGCACACCGAGCCGCGGCCGAGCAGCCGCACGGTGCCGTCGGCGTCCACCAGCGCGTAGTCGCCCGGGATCGCGTAACGCTCGCCGTCGACCATCACGAACGTCGCCGCCGTCTTCTCGGGATCCTTGTAGTAGCCCACCGGCACCGCGCCCGACACCGCGACGCGGCCGACCACGCCCGATCCCGGCACCACGCGGCGCATGTCGTCGTCGAACACCGCCGCGTCTGGACCGAGCTTGAAGGTGGCGGTGGCGGCGGTCGAGTCGCCGGTCGACTCCGAGCGGCCCACGCGCACCGCCTCGGTCGAGCCCAGGCCATCGCGCAGCACCAGCGCCGGTTTGTGGCGGAGCAGGCCGCGCTTCACTTCTTCGCTCCACATGACTCCGGACGAGCGGATCACACGCAGGCTGTCGAGACTCCATCGCCCGGGGTGGGCGTCGAGCGCCTCGAGCAGCGGCCGCGCGAACACGTCGCCCACCACGTAGATCTGATTGACGCGCTCGCGATCGATCGCGTCGAGCGTCTCGACGGCGTCGAAGCGCCGGCCTTCGAGCGTCACCACCGAGCCGCCGTTGACCAGCGCCGCGACCGAGCCCATGAGCCCCAGCGCGTGCATCTGCGGGCAGGCGGGCAGGATGCGTCCGCTCGGTCCTTCCTTGCGCTTCTGCTCGACGATCCCGCGCCCGCCGCGCGAGAGATCGTAGGGACCCTGCGTGCGCTCTCGATTGATGACCCGGAAATAGTCGCCCTGCCGCCACATCACGCCCTTCGGCATGCCGGTGGTGCCGCCGGTGTAGATCAGGAAGAGATCGTCGGGGGAGCGCTCCCACGGCAGCGCGAGCGACTCGGCGCCGCCGGCATCGCCGCCGACTGCGTCCTCGTGCGCGACCGCCCACGTCGGGCACGGCCCGCTGCCGTCGTCGACCCACAGCCAGAGCCGGACTCGCGGTAGCCGCGCGCGGAGTCCTTCGATGCGCTCGGCGAAGCAGCCGTGAAACGACACCGCCACCACGTCGGCGTTGTCCCACAGATAGAGCAGCTCGCGGTCCTGATAGCGGTAGTTGGTGTTGACCGGCACCATCGCCGCTTTGAGCGCGCCGAAGAAGGATTCGGCGTACGCGGGACCGTTGTAGAGATACTGGGCAACCTTGTCCTGGCGCGCGAGGCCGTGATCGAGGAGCGAGCGCGCGAGCGTGTCGGTGCGGCGCCCGAAGGTTTCCCAGGTGATGCGCTGGCCGCCATGGACCAGCGCGACCTCGCGTGGCTGCGCCTCGGCCACCGCGTCGACGATGTCGGCATAGTTGGGGAGCATGAGGTGCGGAAGTGTAGCTCCGGCGAAACGAGACCGTTCCGCGCCGCCCGATTCGTGAATAGAATGGTCGGTCTATCTCGACTGGAAGAAAGCTGGAAGAAAGGACGTCGGCACATGAGAGCCCTACTCCTCGGCGGCACCCGGTTCGTGGGACTCCGACTGCTCCGCTCGCTGCACGCGGCCGGCCACCAGGTGACGATCCTCAATCGCGGGCGGCGCCAGGCCGAACTGCCCTCCGGCATCGAGCGGCTCGAGGCCGACCGCCGCGACGACGCCGGAATGCGACGCGTCCTCCAGGGCCGGGCCCGCGACTTCGACGTCGTCTTCGACGCCACCGGCTATCAGCGCCCCAACCTCGAGCCGGTGGCCGATCTCCTCGGCGAGCACATCCGCCGCTACGTCTTCATCAGCTCGTTCGCCGTCTACGCCCGGCCGCAGACGTTCCCTATCCGCGAGGACTTTCCGGTGGTCGAGCCCGGTGACAAGACCGGCGGCCTCGACGCCTATGGCGCCGACAAGGTGCGCTGCGAGCGCTATCTGCTCGAGATGCACCGCGAGCGCGGGCTGCCGGCCGTAGTCCTGCGCAGTCCGGGCATCTACGGACCCGAGAACTGGATGGACGATCGTGAGGGTAGCTACTTCGCCCGGCTCGAGATGGGGCGCAAGATCCTGATCGGCGGCCTCGGCGAGACCTTGGTCCACTGCGGGCACATCGACGACCTCGCCGCCGCCTGCATCGCGGTCGCCGAATCGCCCGCCGCGGTCGGCGAGGTGTTCAACGCGACCGGCCCGGAAGCGATCACCGTCAACGGCTTCATCGACGCCATGGCCGACGCGGTAGGCGTGGTGGCGCAGAAGGTGTACGTCCCCTACGGCGAGGGCCGCGAGTCGATCGACGGCATGATCCCCTACCAGTCGGAGCGCTGCGCC
>DATAFT010000036.1:0-6024 GCA_036257295.1 Thermoanaerobaculia bacterium | reverse complement strand
CCCGGGCAGAGCGCTCCGCCGCCGGCGACCGGGAACTGGCCGAGATTGGCGGGATAGACCAGGTCGAGGGCCAGGGTGCCGCTCGGCGCGCCGCCGGTGTTGGACACCAGCGCGTGGAGCTCGAGCAGCTCGCTCGGCTGCGCCGGGTCGGGGTTCACCTCCAGGCCCACGACGAGGGCGGCTCCGGCCGGTCCCGCGACCGCGATTGCGAGCGTGATCAGGATCGCCACGGCGAGAGTGGTGCCGCTGACGATGGACGTGAAACGACGATCGACCGCCCTCGAGACTCCGAGCATCGCACCCCCCCCTGCTCGCGAGATTGCCACAAGAGCGGCTCGGATGTCTGTATCGGAATCGTGAAATCCAGAAGGTCGATCGCGCCTCGCGCCGATATGCTGCAGGGTCGTCGGGCGAACGAGGTCATGAGTCAACGGCTGCGTGCATGGCTCCACGCGCTGCTCGCCGCCGCCCTCTTCGCGGCCGCGCTGGCGATCCTCCACCACGAGCTGCGGGACGTCCACTACCGCGACCTGCTCCAGGCGGTCGCGTCACTGCCCAGGGTGCGGCTGTTCTGGGCGATCGTCCTCTGCATCGCCAGCTACGCGGTGCTGACCGGCTACGACCAGCTCGCGTTCGTCTACGTCAAGAAAGCGATCGGGCGCTGGCGCATCGCGGTGGCATCCTTCGTCGGGGTCGCGATCGCCAACAACGCCGGCCTGGCTCTGCTGTCCGGAGCGTCGGTGCGGTATCGCTTCTACACGCGCTGGGGGATCGGCGCCGGCGACCTCTCACGCGTCGTCCTGTTCTGCTCGACCGCGTATTGGCTCGGGCTGTTGGCTCTCGGGGGCTGGAGCCTGACCTTCCACCCTCACCCGGCGATCGAACGGTACGGCATCGCGGCGCTGGGTCGCGGCGCCGGCATCGCGCTGCTGGCGGTGACGGTCGCCTACCTGGCGGCCGCCGCGATCCACCTGCCGCCGCTGCGGATTCGCAGCCTCGAGATCGCCATCCCGTCGTTTCGCCTAGCGCTCGCTCAGCTCGCGCTCTCGATGCTCGACTGGGTGCTCGCCACCGCTGTGCTCTACGCGCTGCTGCCGTCAGGGGGTCCATCGTTCGGCCTGCTCCTCGGCGCGTTCCTGGCGGCTCAGCTCATCGGCATGGTGAGCCAGGTGCCGGGGGGCGTCGGGATCTTCGAAGGCGTGATGCTGATCGAGCTCGCGCAGTTCTATCGAACCGAGCAGATCCTGTCCGCACTGCTCCTCTACCGCGTCATCTACTATCTGCTGCCGCTCTGCGCCGGCCTCGCGATCCTGATCGGCGACGAAGTCCGCGTTCACCGCCACCGCCTGGTGCGCTTCGGCGCGATCTTCGGCAACGCCACGCTGCTGATCGCGCCGAAGGTCCTCGCGGTCTTCACCTTCCTCGCCGGAGTGGTGCTGCTCTTCTCGGGTGCGACGCCGGCGTATCCGGGTCGCCTAGCGGCGCTGGCGCGTTTTCTGCCGCTCGGGGTGTTCGAGGCGTCGCACTTCCTCGGTAGCGTGGTCGGCGTGGCGCTCCTGGTGGTGGCGCAGGGGGTCGCGCGCCGGCTGGACGTCGCCTACTACGCCGCCATTCTCCTGCTCGCCCTGGGCATCGGCTTCTCGCTGCTCAAGGCCGGCGACTGGGAGGAAGGGGTGCTCCTGCTCCTCCTGCTGCTCGCCTTCCTGCCCTGTCGCGGCGAGTTCGAGCGCCGGGCTTCGTTCTTCGAAGTGGGACTCTCGCCGGGATGGACGCTGGCTGCGCTGGTGGCGGTCGGGGCGTCGATCTGGCTCGGGTTCTTCGCCTTTCGCCACCTCGAGTACCGCGACGAGCTGTGGTGGCGCTTCGCGCTCGATCACGACGCGCCGCGCTTCCTGCGAGCCTCGGTAGGCGCCACCGTCACCCTGTTCGCGATCGGCGTCGCGCGCCTCATGCAACCGGTGGCCCCGCGACTGCCCGCTCCCACCAGCCTCGAGCTCGACGGCGTCGAGGTGGCTATCGAGGCTCAAGGCGAGACCTATCCCTACCTGGTCTTCCTCGGCGACAAATCGGTGCTGTGGAACGAGAACCGCAGCGCGTTCCTGATGTACGGAGCGCAGGGTCGGAGCTGGGTGGCGCTGGGGGACCCGGTGGGCCCGCCGGAGGTGGCGCCCGACCTGATCCGCTCCTTCCTCGAGCGCGTCGACGACTACGGCGGCGTCCCGGTCTTCTACCAGGTGCGCGGCGATCGCCTTCACTCGTACGCCGACTTCGGGCTCACCGTGGTGAAGCTGGGCGAGGAAGCGCGGGTGCGGCTCGACACGTTCTCGATCGAAGGCGGCGCGCATCACGGTCTGCGCACGGCGCTCCACCGCCTCGAGCGCGAGGGCGCCGAGTTCCGCGTGGTCCCGGCCGCGGACGTGCCCGCGATCCTGCCCGAGCTGCGCGCGGTGTCGGACGAGTGGCTCGAGCACAAGGCCGCGAGCGAGAAGGGCTTCTCGCTCGGCTTCTTCGACGAGGCCTATCTGCGCCGCTTTCCGGTCGCCACCATCGAGGTGGCCGGCCGCATTCAGGCGTTCGCCAACGTGTGGCCCGGCCCCAAGCGCGAGGAGCTGTCGGTCGACCTGATGCGATTCCGGCGCACGGCGCCGAAGGGCGCGATGGAAGGCCTGTTCGGTCAGCTCATGCTGTGGGGCAAGCGAGAGGGCTACCAGTGGTTCTCGCTCGGCGTCGCTCCACTGTCGGGACTGCCGAGTGGGGCGTTGGCTCCGGCGTGGTCACGCTTCGGAAGCCTGGTGTTCCGCCATGGCGAGGCGTTCTACAACTTCCAGGGTGTCCGCGCCTACAAGGACAAGTTCCACCCGGTGTGGGAGCCGCGCTACCTGGCCTATGCGGGCGTGCTGCAGCTGCCGCGCGTGCTCGCCGACATCACCGCTCTGGTCGCCGGCGGGGTGCGCGGCGTGTTCCGGTGACGCCGATTTCAGCGCGCTGCTTCGAGGGCGTAGCCGACGCTCGACACCCACTCCCCGTACGACGTGCTCGGGTGGTAGTCCCAACACGAGTAGTACTGCGTCGCAACATTGTCCCAGACCACCAAGGTGTTGGCGCGCCATCGCACCCGACACTGGAGCTCGGGATTGCTCTCGATGTGGTGAAAGAGAGTCTCGAGCAGATGCCGGCCCTCGAGCGCGCTCACACCGAGGAGTCGCGTCGTGTACCCGCGATTGACCCACAGCAGCTTGCGACCCGTCTCGGGGTGCTTGGCGACGACGGGATGCTCGGTGGTGCGTAGCACCGGTTTCGCCTCCCGCTTGCCGAAGGCGTCCTTCCAGGGTCCCGAGCCGAGGTGGATCGCGCTCAGCTTGCCGACCAGCTCCTTGAGCGGGTCGGAGAGCGTCTCGTAGGCGCGATACATGTTGACGAAGACGGTGTCGCCGCCGCCTCCCTGGGGCGGCTCGAGCAGGTACAGCAGCGAGGTGCTGATCGGGTTGCGCTCGGAGGTGAGATCGGCGCGCCACCCTGCCGTGCTTTCGTACAAGGGCCGGCCGGAGCTCTTCACCGGGAGGATCTCGGGATCGACACCTGCCCTTTCGGCGCAGGTATGACGATGGAGCACTCCCATCCCGAATTGGCGACCGAGCGCCTTGTGCTGCTCGCGAGCGAGCCGTTGGTCGCGGAAGATCAGAACCAGCCTCTCCTGTAGGAGCCGCTTGATGCTCTGCATCTCGCTCGGGGTGATGGTGGCGAGGTCGACACCGACGATCTCGGTTCCGATCCCGGGCGTCAGCGGATCGAAGTTGCGGTCCATGGTTCTAGAGGGCTCCCTCGCCGGCCGCAAGCGGGCCGGGAAAAACCAGCGGAGGGTAGCATAAAAATCAACCTATCAAGCGGTAAAACCCACATCTCCTGATATACAATGCGCCCGCTCAGCCGCCATCATGCCGGCAGTCGATACCCATCGGCCGGGTCGCTCGACCAAAGGGGAGCGCACCCGTCGCGCCATTCTCGACGGCGCCAGGGCTATCGTCGGAGAAGTGGGCACCGGAGGACTTTCGCAGGACGCCGCGGCGAAGCGCGCCGGCATCTCGCAGAGTGCCCTGCGCCACTACTTTCCGAGCAGGGACGCCCTGCTCGCCGCGCTCTTCGCGGACGTGCTGGAGGGCTATCGCGCGCAAGTGGAGCAGGTCGTGCTCGTACCCGGCGCGACCCACGGTGTGCGCCTAACCCGGATGATCCACACGCATCTGGACGCCATCGTTTCGTTCAGCGACTCGACGATGCTCGAGGTGTTCGCTTTCTGGTCGCGCAACGAGGAGGCGGGCGCTGCACGGCGCACCTTTCATGCCTGGCTGATCGGCCACTACGCCGACTCGATCCAGGCGCTGCGGCCGGAGCTCTCGCCGTATCAGTGCAGGGAGGTCGCGCTGCAGGTGCTGACGCTCACGCTGGGGGCGTGGCTCACCCTCGGGCGCTCACGGCCGCATCTGCTGGATCGCTCGGCAGCCCGCGTGAAGGAAGCCTTGCTGCGCGCGGTCGACGCCCTCGTCGGCGTGCCCCTGCCCTGGTGACTTCCCGCTAGCTGAGCGAGTAGTCGCTCGCCTCCGGCGCCTTGGTCTGGTTCCAGAACTCGAGCAGGGTGAACGGCCAGTTCTGCGTCACGCGGCCCTTCGAGTTCTTGTACCAGCTCGACACGTTGGGCGCGCCCCACGCCATCTCGTTGTTGCCGGCGTCGATGCGCGTGTTGTACGCGTCGTGCACGTCTTGACGGCAGTCCATCGCCGACTTGCCGCTGCGCAGCAGCAGCTCGATGCAGCCCAGCACGTAGCGCACCTCGCACTCTGAGAAGAAGATGATCGACCCGTTCACCACGATGTTGGTGTTGGGACCATAGAGGCAGAACAGGTTGGGGAAGCGGGGCACGGTGATCCCGAGGTAGGCGCGCGGATCGTCACCCCACAACTCGCGCAGCGATGCACCGCCCCGGCCCTCGATCTCCATCGGCCACAGCATGCGCGTCGAGTGGAAGCCGGTGCCGAACACCAGGACGTCGGCGTCGTAGCTCTTGCCGTCGGCGGCCACCACGCCGGTCGGGGTGATCTCGCGGATCGGCTCGGTCACCAGGCGGACGTGCTCCTTCTTCAGGGTGGAAAGCCAGGTGCCGTTGTCGAACAGCATTCGCTTGCCGGCGGGCGGGTATTTGGGGATCGACTTCTCCATCAGCTCGGGGTCGTCGCCCAGGTACTGCCGCACGTTCTCGATCAGCAGCTGCCGGAGCTGCTCGTTCGCCTCGCTCACCGAGAGCCCGCCGTTGGACCACGCCGGATCGCGTTTGACCGCGGCCAGCATGCCCTCGGCGGTCAGCCAGAACATCAGGAAGCGATACCACTTCGCGTAGTAGGGAATGTGATTGAGGAGCCAGTGCTTTCCGCCCGGCACGTCGCGGTGGTAGTCCTCGGTGGGCCGGATCCACGGCGGCGTGCGCTGGAAGATGGTGACCTCGCTCGCCACCTTCGCCACCTCGGGGATGAACTGGAAGGCGCTCGCGCCGGTGCCGATGACGATGACGCGTTTGCCGCGCAGATCGTGCTGGTGCTCCCAGCGCGCCGAGTGGAACGCCGGCCCGCGGAAGGTATCGCGCCCGGGGATGTCGGGCAGGCGCGGCCGGTTGAGCTGGCCCACCGCGCTCACGATCGCGTTCGCTTCGATCACCTCGGTGGCGCCGTCGGGACGCTCGACTGTGACCTTCCAGCGCTGGGCCGCTTCATCCCACCGCGCCGACTGCACTTCGGTCGAGAGCCGGATGCGGTCACGGATCCCGAACTCGTCGGCACAGCGGTTGAAGTACTCGCGCAGCACCGGCCGCGGCGAGTAGAACTGCGGCCAGTCGTTGGGGGCGAACGAGTAGGAGTAGGAGTGGTTCGGACTGTCGACCCGGCAGCCGGGATAGCTGTTCTCGAACCAGGTGCCGCCGACCTCGTCGTTCTTGTCGACCACCGTGAACGGGACGCCGGCCTCCTTCAGTCGGTG
>DATAFT010000522.1:0-13860 GCA_036257295.1 Thermoanaerobaculia bacterium | reverse complement strand
CGCACGAGATACGCCGCTTCCTCGCCGGCGACTCGGTGCGCGTCGCGGCTCGAGCGCGCGAGTCCGCGGCCGCCGGGGGTCTCGAGCCGCGCCACGGCGTAGGTGTCGAGCACGCGGCCGGGTGTGGCGAACGTGGTGTAGGCGCGCGCCACCGCGAGCGGCGTCGACTCGATGGCGCCGAGCACGAACGAGGGCGGCGCGTCTTTGGGCAGAGCGAAGCCGGCGCGCTCGAACGTCTCCGCGGTGGCGTCGAATCCGCACCATTGCGCGATGCGCACCGCCGGCACGTTGCGCGACTCGGCAAGCGCTTCGCGCAGCAGGATCGGCCCCAGGAATCGGCCGTCGAAGTTCTGCGGCGACCAGTCGCCGCTCGGCAGGTCGATCACGAGCGGCTGGTCCGCGATGCGGCTCGACGCGGTCAGCGGCTCGCGGCGCCCGCACTCGTCGAGCGCCTGCAGCACGACGAACGGCTTGACGATCGAGCCTGGTTGCCGGCGCGCGCTGCGCGCGTGGTCGTACTCGGCGGCGCGCTCCTCGGGGTCGCCGCCGACATAGGCGATCACCGCGCCGGTCCGGGCGTCGAGCGCCACCAGCGCCGCGGAGAGACCCGCCTGGCGAAGCTTCGGGTACTGGCCGCGCAGCGCGTCGAGCTGGTCGGCGACCGCCCGCTCCGCCAGGTCTTGCAGCCAGGGATCGAGCGTGGTCTCGACCCGGAAGCCACGGCCCTCCTCGACGCGCGACGGTTTCTCGTCCTCGACCAGCTCGGCGATCCAGGAGACGAACTGCCGCGGCGCCGAGGAGCGTGGAGGCGTGAGCTTGCCCCGCACCGGCTGTGACTTGGCGCGCTCGACGTCACGCCGCTCGGCCCACTCGAGGTCCTCCAGGCGCGACAGCACCCAGTCGCGCCGCTCGCGCAGCGCCGCCGCGTGCTCGACTGGCGAGAGGCGGTTCGGGGCCTGGATCATCGCGGCCAGGGCCGCCGCTTCCTCCAACGTGAGCGACGACGCCGGCTTCGAGAAGTAGACGCGCGCCGCGGCGCCGATCCCGTGCACGGCGAGGCCGCGCACGTTGCCGAAGTAGACGGTGTTGAGATACGACTCGAGGATCTCGTTCTTGCTGTACTCGGTCTCGAGGGCGAGCGCGCGCACCGCCTCGTTGGCCTTCCGCCCAAGCGTCCGTTTCGGTGTGAGGTCGCGGTTCTTGATCAGCTGCTGGGTGATGGTCGATCCGCCTTCGCTGAGCGCGCCCTTGCGGATGTTGTGGACGGTCGCGCGCGCCACACCGATCGGGTCGACGCCCAGATGCTCGAAGAAGCGCGCATCCTCGGCGGCGAGGACCGCGCGCCAGACGCGCTCGGGCAGGTCCTCTACCGCGACCCGGACGCGATCGGCTCGCTCGCCCCGCAGCGACTCGGCGAGCAGCTCCGGCTCGAGCCAAGCGTCGGCGCCGCCGCGGATCGGCCGCGTGGCTCCCTCGCCGTCTCGCAGGCCGAGCACCTTCCCGGTGGCGGCGTCGAGGTCGACTCCGAACAACGCGGCGGCTCGGTCCTCGCCTCGCGCGTGTGTCGCTCGCCGGTAGATCCAGATCACCTCGTTGCCGTAGAAGAACTCGCCGGCCTGGTCGGGCCGCTCGTGCACGCGGCGATAGCCGAGCCGTTCGAGCCGCTCGACCAGCGCGAGGTCGCGCGCGACCGCGCCGGCCTCGATCGCGAAGGGCTCCGAGTAGATCCGCGTCTCGTTGCGCCCGAGCTCGTTCTCGAGCGAAGCGCCCGTGGCGGTGCTGGCGATGCCGGCTGCGAGGAGGCCGACGATTGCGTTGGACCACCGGTGCACGGCGCGCTGGGTAACACTGCGCAAGGTGAGGGAATTCTCGCTCAGCCTTCGGCAATCCTCCGGCGGCACGCGGTCCGTACCACTCCTGAGGGCCATCCCGATGGTCACAGGTCTACCTCTGGTCCGCCTCCGGCCCCGGTTCGACACCTTTTATGTGAGCCAAGGGCGAACCGTATTCGAGACCGACGCCGAGGGTTGGATTCCCGAGGGCGGCCCGCACGGCCTCTTCGTCTACCAGACCCGCGTGCTGTCGCGCTATCGCTGGTTGGTCGACGGGGCGGTGCCGCGGGCGGTGGCGCTCTCCAACGTCGAGCAGCACTCCTCGCTCGGCTACTACATCTGCCCGCCCATGGCGGCCGGCGGCGGCGCCGCCGAGGCTGTCGACGTCAACGAGCACTCCGTCGAGCTACGCGTCTCGCGCTACGTCGGCGGCGGCGTGCACGAGGACGTCGACGTCACCAACTACAGCGGCTGGCCGGTGTCGCTGCGGTTGACGCTCGAGGTCGACGCCGACTTCACCGGCCCCGGGGAGTTGTACGGCGAGTCGGGACGAGTCGACGGGAAGCTCGACCGCCGTTGGAGCGCTGCCGCGGAGAGGGATCGTTGGACCCTCGCGTTCGAGTACCGAGCGGAGCACGCCTACGATCGCCAGGGCGACCGCGGCGTAGCGCGCATCGATCGGGGTCTCGCCCTCGAGATCCATCGAGCTGGCTCTCCACCTCGCTGGAGTGACGGTCGGATCGACTTCACGATCGCGCTCGAGCCCCTGGCGAGCTGGCATGCGTGCATCGACCTGGTGGCGCGCGTCGAGGATCGGGTGCTGGCGCCGGCTCATGGCTGCCGCTCGTTCGCCGGGACGGACTCCCCGCTCGATCTGCAGCGCGAGTCGTTTCTTCGTCGTTCGGCCGATCTCGAGAGCACCGGTTCGAACGACCTCAGCGCTGTCGTCGAACGGTCGATCGACACCGCGAAACGGGATCTCGCAGCGCTTCGGCTCACCGATCTGGACTGCTCGGATCAGGGTTGGACCATGGCCGCGGGGCTGCCGATGTATGTCGCGCTGTTCGGACGCGACACTCTGACGACGTCGTGGCAGGCGGCTCTGGCCGGTCCGGAGATGATGATCGGCAGCCTGCACGCGCTGGCGGACTGTCAGGGCAAGGAAGACAACGCCTGGCGCGACGAAGAGCCGGGTCGGATGCTCCACGAGGCCCACACCGATCCGCAGGCCGCCTTGGGCTTCAATCCTCGCGGCCGCTACTACGGCGCGATCACCACTTCGGCGTTCTTCCCGGTGGTTCTGTCCGAGCTCTGGCACTGGACCGGTGACCGCGCGCTGATCGTGCCGCTGGTGCGGGCCGCGCTCGATGCGCTCGCCTGGCTCGATCGCTACACCACGTCCGCTGGTGACGGCTTTCACTACTACAGGACGCGCTCCGAGGACGGCAACGCCAATCAGGGTTGGAAGGACTCCGGCGAGGCGATCGTCGACCGGGAGGGTCGACTGGTGCGCGCTCCGATCGCGACCTGCGAGGAGCAGGGCTTCGTCTACGCCGCCAAGCTCCAGCTCGCCGAGGTGCTGTGGTGGCTCGACTGCCGCGATCAGGCCAAGACGCTGTTTCACCAGGCCTCCGAGCTCAAGCAGCGGTTCAACGAGGCGTTCTGGATGGAAGAGGAAGGCTTCTACGCCATGGGCCTCGACTCGCGTCGCCGTCAGATCCGCTCCATCGGCTCGAACGCGGGGCACTGCCTGGCTACCGGTATCGTCGACACCGAGCGGGCGGGCGCCGTCGCCGATCGGTTGATGGGCCCAGACCTCTGGAGCGGCTGGGGCGTGCGCACACTGTCCTCCGCCAATCCCGCCTACAATCCCTACAGCTACCACCGCGGCTCGGTCTGGCCGGTCGAGAACGCCACCTTCGCGATCGGTTTCTTCCGCTTCGGTCTGTGGGATCACCTGCACCGGCTGGCGCGGGCGATGTTCGAGACTGCGGCCCTCTACGACTACCAGCGCCTTCCCGAGCTCTTCGCTGGTCATCCACGTGACGCCGACCACCCGTTCCCGGCGAACTACGCCAAGGCCAACTGGCCGCAGGCATGGTCGGCGTCGTCGCTGTACTGCGTCGTGCAGGCGATGCTCGGCCTCTATCCCTACGCCCCGCTGCGGATGCTCCTGCTCGACCCGCACCTGCCGGAGTGGCTGCCGCGGTTGACGCTGCGCCGGCTGCGGGTGGGAGCGGCGACGGTGACGCTCCGATTCGTGCGCGGCGAGAACGGCGTCACCGACTACGAAGTGCTGGAGAAGGACGGCAAGCTCCACCTGCTGCGACAGCCGAGCCCGTGGTCGCTCACCGCCGGTCTGGCCGAGCGCGCCAAGGATGCGTTGACCAGTCTGCTCCCGGCACGATGAGCCGGCGGGCGCGCCGTCGTCGACGATCCAGGGTCCTATACTCCCGCGCCGTCCTTGCCGCCGACAGCAAGCATGCGGAGGGCGTGATATTCATCACGCCCGCGCCGTCCTCGGCGCCAACAGCAACCGAGCTACGGGCGTGATATTCATCACGCCCGTAACATGCCGAAGCGCTCCCGCAGAGTGTTCCTCGCTCTCGTCTTGTCCGTTCTCCTCGTCGTGCTGTTCGTCGCCGACGTCGCCACCGGCTCGGTGCGCATCCCCTTCGGCGCCACCGCCGACATCCTGCTCGGCCGAGGCTCGAGCGAACCGGCGTGGGAGCGCATCGTGCTCGATCTGCGACTGCCGCAGGCCGCGACCGCGGTGCTCGCCGGCGCGGCGCTCGCGGTCGCAGGGCTGCTGATGCAGACGCTGTTCCGCAACCCGCTCGCCGATCCGTTCGTGCTCGGCATCAGCTCGGGAGCGAGCCTGGGTGTGGCGTTGGTGGTCCTCGGCGGAGGCGCGGCGGCCGGCGCCGGCGGCGGCGCGATCGTGGGCAGCGGGGTCGCGGGCGCGGTGGGCGGCATGAGCCACGTCGCGGCGGCCATCGCCGGCGCGGCGCTCATGCTGCTGGTCGTGGTGTTCGCGGCGCGGCGGGTCTCGACGTTCACGCTGCTCATCCTCGGCGTGTTGGTGGGCTACGCGGCGTCGGCAATGGTTTCGATCCTGCTGCGCGTGGCCGCCCCCGAGAACGTGCAGAGCTACGTCATCTGGACGCTGGGCGAGTTCGCCGGCGTGTCGTGGGGTGAGGCGACGATCCTGGCGCCCGTTCTGGTGGTGGGATTGCTGATGGCCGCGATCGCCGTGAAGCCGCTCAACGCGCTGCTGCTGGGCGAGACCTACGCCCGCTCGATGGGGGTCGCCGTCGAGCGCAACCGCATCTGGTTGATCGCCTGCACCGCGGTCCTCGCCGGCGCGGTGACCGCGTTCTGCGGTCCCATCGGGTTCCTCGGCATCGCGGTGCCTCACCTCGCGCGCGGCCTCTTCCACACCTCGGATCACCGGGTGCTGGTGCCCGGCACCGCGCTGCTCGGCGCCTCGCTGGCGTTGTTCGCTGACGTGCTGACGCAGCTCCCGGGCGGCTCGCGGACGCTGCCGCTCAACGCCATCACCGCGCTCCTCGGCGCGCCGGTGGTGGTGTGGGTGATCCTCGCGCGCCGTCGCCTGTACTCGACCGCCACCGGATGACCGCGCTGGTGCACGGCCGTTCGCTCGCGGTGGGGTATTTCCTGGCCCATGGGGGTTGGGGGCGGGGGGGGCTCGGCCGCTCCCGCGAGCTGCGACTGGTCGACCGCGCCGACTTCGAGCTCGAAGCCGGCGAGCTGGTCTGCCTCCTGGGTCCGAACGGCTCGGGCAAGACGACGCTGCTGCGCACCATCGCCGGCATGCAGCGTCCGCTCGCCGGCAGCGTCGAGATCCTCGGACACGACGTGCGATCGCGCACCCCGGAGTGGTTGGCGCGTCATCTCAGCATCGTGCTCACCGAGCCGATCGACGCCGGCGCGCTCACCGCGCGCGAGCTGGTCGGATTGGGACGCTATCCCTTCACCGACTGGCTCGGACGGTTGACCGAGGCCGATCGCGCCGGCATCGAGGCCGCGATCGCGGCGGTCGACGCCGCGGCGATCGCCGATCGCTCGGTGCGGAGCCTTTCCGACGGCGAGCGCCAGCGCGTCCTGATCGCTCGCGCGCTGGCGCAGGAGCCCAGGCTGGTGATCCTCGACGAGCCGACGGCGTATCTCGATCTGCCGCGCCGCATCGAAACACTCGGTCTGCTGCGGCGGTTGGTGCGCGAGAACGGCGTCAGCGTGTTGATGTCGACCCACCATCTCGATCTGGCGTTGAGCCACGCCGACCGAGTGTGGCTGCTGCCCCTGGGTGGGCCGCTCGCCATCGGCGCGCCCGAGGACGTCGCCTTGTCGGGCGCGCTCGAGCGCACGTTCGTGTCGGACCGCCTGGTGTTCGATCGCGACCAGGGGACGTTCGGTCTTCGTGGGGAGCCTGCGCGCGCCGCGGTAGTGGTCGAGGGCGATGGCCCGGCTCGACGATGGGTCGAGCGCGCCCTGCGGCGGGAGGGCCTGGCCGCGATCGACGCGTCCGGCGCCGCCACCGGCAACGGCGGTGCTGCGGCATCGGTTCCGCCGACGATCGCGACCGTGCGGCTCGGCGAAGCGCCGCGCTATCTGTTGGAGATCGACGGCGAGCGGGTCGAGTGCGCCAGCCTCTACGCTCTGGTGCGGCGGCTCAGGGAGAGCGGCGCCAGTCCTCGGCGAGCAGACCGTACATGAGCTCGTCGAGGATCTCGTCGTCCTTGCACACCGCCTGGCGGTGCCGTCCCTCGAGCTCGAAGCCGGCTTTCTCCAACACCCGCGCCGACGCGGTGTTGGGCTCGAACACGTGGGCGTAGATGCGCCGCAGCCCCAGCGTCTCGAAGCCATAGCGGCAGATCGCCTCGACCGCCGCGGTGGCGACGCCCCGGCCCCAGTGCTGCCGTCCTAGCCAGTAGCCGAGCTCGGCGGAGTGGCGGTAGACGTCACCCTGGCGGTCGAGACCGATGCCGCCGAGCATGGTCCTGGACGCGCCCGAGATGGCGAAGGTGAGCGGCGGCGACGCGGTGTCGGCGCGCGCGCGCGCGATCCACTCGCGAGCGTCCTCGAGCCGATACGGATGCGGGAAGCGATCGCGCAGAAAGCGTGACACCTCGCGGTCGTCGGCGAGCCGCTGGAGCGTCACCGCGTCATCGTCGCGGTACGGACGCAGCGAGTAGCCGTCGAGGGCGAGCGGGATCTCCACCGCTCACCGCCGGCGGCGCATCGCGATGTGCCCGGGCACCGCGGCGACCCGATCGAGCCACTGTCGCACCGCCGGATACGGCTGCAGATCGAAGTCGCCCTCGCCGGCGACGTGGGTGTAGGCGTAGAGCGCGATGTCGGCGATGGTCATGCGCGGGCCGACGAAGAACGGGTTCTCCGCCAGATGCCGCTCCATGACCCCGAGCGCGGCGTAACCGGGGTCTCGCTTCTCGGCCAGCTTCTCTCGGTACTGATCGCGCGCGTTGAGGTAGTAGACCCAGAACCGCGAGGTCGCGATGTAGGGCTCGTGGCTGTACTGCTCGAAGAAGAGCCACTCGAGCGTCTTCGCTTGGTCGAGCGGGCGGGTCGGCACGAAGTCGCTGCCACGCGCGAGGTACCACAGGATCGCGTTCGATTCGGCCAGGAACGCACCGTCGTCGAGCTCGAGCACCGGCACCCGGCCGTTGGGGTTCTTGGCCAGGAACTCGGGCGTGCGCGTCTGGCGAGCGAGGATGTCGACGTCGACCCACTCGTAGGAGCGGTCGAGGTGAGAGAGCAGCAGGCGGATCTTGTAGCAGTTGCCGGACTCGTGGTCGCCGTAGACCTTCATGCGAGCAGAAGTCTCGCACAGGTTTTCGGGAATACCGGTAGGGGAGCATGCAGGCCGCTCCCCTACCAGCATTGCGGGTGCACCCGTCCATTACATGGACGGGCGCACAGCGCCGTCCGCGGCGCCAGAAGCATGGCTGGCGGAGGGAATGGTAAACACCATTCCCCGAGCTAGCCGGATCCGGCGGATGCCGAGCATCTTGAGCTCGGCGAACGCGAGCGTGACCACGGCGACGGCGCCCACGATCCAGTTGCCGGTCGAGCCGAGCGGCCCGAACGCGATCAGCGCGGCGCTGCCGGCGACCCACAGCAGATCCGCGGTCGCGAACGCCCACGCTTCGTTGAGCGAGAGCGGCTCGCGGCGCGACGCCACCAACAGATACGCCGCATAGGCGATGAGGCCGATGCCGACCATCGGCAGGGTTGCCCCTGGTCGCAGGCCGACGAGGTCGGCGGCGATGCCCGAGAAGGCGACGAGGTCGATGCCGGCCACGGCGCACACCGCGGCGTCGGCGCGCAGCGTGTTGCGGAGAAGCGAGCTCGAGGTCGATTTCATGGTGCCTGACTCCTTTCGGTTGTCGAGTTCGACTGGAGTCGGTTTCAACCCGCGTGCCATGGTCGGGCGGGCGTCGGCGCGCGAAAACGTTGCATCGGCACAACGACGGCGTTGCGCGGCCGCAACGCGATCGGCTCGCTGATGCGCCGGCGCACCGTGCCGGCGGGTCCGGCGGCTGGAACCGTCTTTGCTCCTAAGATAAATGCGATGAGCGCCCGCAGCACCTCACCGATCCCCGGCGTCGCGCCGCGCTGGATCGGCCTCGCGGCTGGTCTGCTGGTCGCGGTGCTCGACGTCGTCGGCGCTCGCTCGCTCGGCTTGGCCTTCGAGCTCAACGGACGGGCGGTGACTGGATGGGTGTGGCTCTATCTCGCGGTGTCGTTCGGCGGGCTCGGATTCCTGGTCGGCTGGCTGCTCGAGCTGCGCCGGCGCGAGCGCTCCGCATCGGCCGAGGTCCTGCGCCAGGCCGAGGCGCTCGATCGTGCGCGCTCGAGCCTCGCGCAGAGCGAGAAGCTGGCGGCGCTCGGACAGCTCGCCGCCAGCATCTCGCACGAGGTGCGCAACCCGCTCGCGATCCTGCGCACGACCATCCAGAACCTGGAAGAGGATCCCGGCAGCACCGACGACGTGCGCCGCTCGTGCGCTTTCTTGCGCGACGAGATCGATCGGTTGGGACGGGTGACCGGCTCGATCCTCGGTTTCGCGCGCCCGGTGGCGCCGCGACCGGGACGCGTGCGCGCCGCCGAGCTGTTCGAACGGGTGAAGCTGCTCCAGCCGCTCGAGGTGCGCGAGAAGAGTCTTCGCCTCGACGTCCGCGACGCGTCCGGCGCGGCCGAGATCGGGGCGGACGCCGACCTCCTCAGCCAGGCGCTGCTCGGCCTGGTGACGAACGCGGCGCAGGCCGCGCGCGAGCGCGGCAGTATCACGCTCGAGGCGCGCTCGACCGGCGACGAGATCGCGCTGTCGGTGTCGGACGACGGTCCGGGCATTCCAGAGGCGGATCGGGAGCGCATCTTCGAACCCTTCTACTCGACACGCAGAGACGGCCACGGGCTCGGCCTCGCCGTGGTGCGGCAGATCGCGCGCGCGCACGGAGCCAGGATCGAGGTCGACGGCAACGAAGGGGGCGGCGCTCGCTTCTCGATCGTCTTTCCGGCGCGCGTCGCGGCGCCGCCGGTACGCAAGCCGATAGCGCCGCCGGTCGCTGCTCGATGAAGGCGCGGGTCCTCATCGTCGACGACGAGCCTCGCATGGCGGCCAGCCTGCGGACGGCGCTCGAGCGCTCCGGCTTCGAGTGCGAGTGCGCCGGAAACGGTGTCGAGGCGCTGCTCGCGCTGGAGGCGCGGCGCGCCGACGTCGTGGTGTCGGATCGCCGCATGCCGGAGATGGACGGGCTCGAGCTCCTGCGCGAGGTGAAGACGCGCTATGGCGAGCTGCCGTTCGTGATGATGACGGCCTATGCCGACGTGCCGTCGGCGGTGGAAGCGATGCGCGCCGGCGCCTTCGACTACGTCACCAAGCCGTTCGACAACGACGAGATCCGCGCGCAGGTGGCGCGAGCGGTCGAGCTGGTGCGACTCAAGCGCGAGAACGCCTGGCTGCGCCAGGAGACCGCCGCCTACACGCCCGACTCGATGATCGCCGAGAGCGCCGCCAGCCGCGATCTGCTCGAGCTGGTGCGGCGGGTGGCGCGGGCGTCGTCGAGCGTCCTGGTGCAGGGCGAGAGCGGTACGGGCAAGGAGTTCGTGGCGCGCCTGCTGCACTACTGGAGCGATCGCGTCGGAGCGCCATTCGTCGCCCTCAACTGCGCGGCGCTCGCGCCCGGCGTGCTCGAGAGCGAGCTGTTCGGCCACGAGCGCGGCGCGTTCACCGGAGCGCTCCAGGCCCGCGCCGGCTGCTTCGAGCGCGCCCACGGTGGCACGCTCTTTCTCGACGAGATCGGAGAGATCTCGGGTGACTTCCAGGCCAAGCTGCTGCGCGTGCTCCAGGACGGCGAGGTGCAACGGGTCGGGTCGTCGAAGACGCGCCACGTCGAGGTGAGAGTGGTGGCCGCCACCAACCGCAACCTCCGCGACGCCATCGCCGCCGGGCGTTTCCGTGAGGACCTCTACTTTCGACTCAACGTCATTCCGATCCAGATCGAGCCGCTGCGCGCCCGCCGCGAGGACATCCTGCCGCTCGCGCGCTTCTTCCTGGCGCGGCATGCCGAGCGCCCGCTCACGCTCTCCGCCGAAGCCGAGGAGCGGCTCCACCGGCACGAGTGGCCGGGGAACGTTCGCGAGCTCGAGAACGCGATCGAGCGGGCGGCGATCCTGGCGCGAGGGGAGAGCCTCGAGCCCGAGGACCTGCTGCTCGAGCCGGCGGTGCTGAAGGTGGGGCCGGCGGGCGGGCACGAGCGCGCGAACGACTGGCCCATCGGGGTTCTGGGCGGGTGGGGCGGCGCGCGGGCCGCCGCGTCCGACGCGCCGCCGATCCCCGAGGTTGCCGGCGCCGATGGGACTCTGCAGGAGGCCGTCGACCGCGCCACCGAGGAGCGGGTGCGTGGCGCGCTGCGTGAGACCTCGGGCCGCCGCGCCGAGGCGGCGCGCCTACTGGGCGTCGAGCGCACGACGCTCTACCGTTTGATCAAGCGCTTCGGCATCGAGGACTGAGAGCCTAGCGGCTCGAGGCCCGGCGCGCGCCAGCTCACTCGTCCGAGCGCGGGGAGCGCGGAGCGCGTTTCGCGCGAGCACCCTCGCGCAGGCGACCCGCGTCGCGCAGCGCCTGACGCAACACGTACTCGATCTGCCCGTTGACCGAGCGCAGCTCGTCGCTGGCCCAGCGACGAAGTGCGTCGAGCACCTCGGGGTCCGTGCGCAGCAGAAAGGAGTCGCGGGCGCTCACGGTGCCCACCGAGGCCTATGGATAGAGCGTTCCCGTGTTGACCACCGGCTGGGTGTGGCGGTCGCTGCACAGCACGACCAGCAGGTTCGACACCATCGCCACCCGCCGCTCGTCGTCGAGCTCGACGATGCTTTTCTTGGCGAGTTGGTCGAGCGCCATCTCCACCATGCCCACTGCGCCTTCGACGATCTTGGTCCGCGCCGCGACCACCGCCTGCGCCGCCTGGCGCTGCAGCATCGCCGCCGCGATCTCCGACGCGTAGGCGAGATGGCTGATGCGGGCCTCGATCACCTCGACGCCGGCTCTCTCGAGGCGCTCCTGGATGTCGTGCTTGAGCTGCTCGCAGACCTGGGCGGTGTTGCCGCGCAGCGAGACCTCGTGATCCTCGCTGTCGTAGGGATGGCGGCTCGCCAGGTTGCGCAGGGCCGCCTCGGACTGGACGGCGACGAAGTCCTCGTAGTCCTGGACCTCGAACAGCGCCTCGGCGGTGTCGACCACGCGCCAGACCACGACCGCCGAGATCTCGATCGGGTTGCCCTCGCGGTCGTTGACCTTCGACGGTCTGCTCGAGGTTCGGGCGCGGCTCTGCAACACCTTGCCGTGCGCGTCCCTGAGCTCCGGCGTGTGGCTGGTGCCGGTCTCGAAGTTGCGCACGCGCAGCGTGATCTTGCGCTTGGTGTAGAACGGGTTCACCCAGTAGAAGCCCGAGGTGCGCACCGAGCCGCGGTAGTTGCCGAACAGGAGGAACACCTGGGCGTCGTTGGGTGCGATCGCCCTGAAGCCGAACAGGCAGATCAGCGCTGCGAGAAAGCAGAGGACAGCCGAGATCAGGAAGAACGCCGCACCATCCTGGCTGTCATCGGCGAGCTTTGCGCCGCGGACGAACAGGAAGGGAACGGCGAGCAGCAGGGCGACGAAGACGACGAGCGGGATCCAACCGCGTAACGGTCGAAACGCGCGTTCGGTGACCATCGAGCTACCTCCGTCGCGAGCGCTAGGGCCGGCCCGCGTGATGTCGTATTGATATCATTTCTATATCACTGCGGTCAAGCTGGTCCCGGTGGCGGGAGGTTGTTCGGCCGCGGTCAGTCCAGGGTCTGGAGGTAGGGCACGATGGCGGCGGCGTCGCACCGACTACACCCGGAGGCCACCGCCCCGGTGGTCAGTGTCGACGGCTACGTGGCGGGCGTCTTCGCCCGGCGGTTCGAATCCGGCGGAGTCAACCGACATCGGCGCCGGTAGCCGTGGCCGCTACTCCCAGCGGAACATCGCCGAGCCGGCGATCAGGAACACGACGCTCGCGATGGCGAGATAAGCGAGGTTCGGCGTCACGTCGGCGAGGCTCGCGCCGTCGTTGACGATCGCGCGCGACGCTTCGATGAGGTGCGTCAGCGGCAGCGAGTGCGCGGCGCTGCGAATCCACTGCGGGCTGCCGTCGAGAGAGAACCAGACGCCGCCCAGGAACATCATCGGCCAGGTGGCCAGGTTGATGACCCCGCCGGCGAGCTCCTCGCTCGCGGTGCGCGACGCGAACAGCAGACCGAGCGCGATCATGCAGAACGAGCCGACCACGAACACGACGGTGAGATCGAGCCAGGAGCCGACCACGGTGAAGTCGAGCATCAGGTCGCTGCCGACGTAGACCAGCGCGGTGGTGAAGAGGACGAGGATCATCCTCGACACCACCTGCGCTGCCAGGAACTCGAACGAGGTGAGCGGCGTCACCTTGAGCCGGCGCAGCACGCCGTTCTTGCGGTAGCGCACGATCACGAAGCCGACGCCGAAGAGGCAGGAGAACATCGCGTTGAGCGCGAGCATGCCCGGCATCAGCCACTCGACGTAGCGGAGCTGACGGCCGGTCACCGTGCCGCGGTCCCAGCCCGCGACCGGCCCGGTCCCGGGCGACGACGATCGGCTGCGCAGGATGGTTTCGAGCACCGACCCTTTCGAGGATGACTCGTTGATCCAGTAGCGTCGCGGCGGCGCCGGATCGATCACCATGTCGAAGCCGTGACGTCGCAGCGCCGCCAGCGCTTCCTCTTCGCTTTCGACCGGCAGCAGCTGCACCGGCTCGCCGGTGAAGAGCTGCGGTGTCGCTCCGTCCGTCGCGGCGCCTCCGAGCACCCCGACCTTGAACTGGAGCTCGCTCCGACCGCCGAAGATGAACGCCATGCCCAGCAGCATGAGCATCGGGAAGGCGAGACCCCAGCCCAGGGTGGCGCGGTCGCGCACGAACTCCTTGTTGCGCGCGCCGAGGACCGCCAGGAAGCGTTTCCAGCGCATCAGCTACGGAGGTGCCTGCCGGTGAGCTCGAGGAAGAGATCCTCGAGGGTTCGTGACTTGACCTGCAGATGCTCGAGCGCCACCCCGTCGCGCAGGAGGCGCTCGAGCGTCGCGTTGACGTCGGCGGTCTGGATCTCGATCGATCCATTCGACTCGTACCAGGGCCAGGGGAACTCTTCGGTCGGCCGGAAGTCGTCGGCGGGCAGCTCGACGATCGATCCCTCGAACTGCTGGCGCAACAGCTGCTTGGGCTCACCGCGAGCGATCACCTTGCCGCGATCGAGGATGGCGATCTCGTCGCACAGCTCGGCGGCTTCCTCCATGTTGTGAGTGGTCAGCACCACGGTCTTGCCGCGTCCGCGGATGGTGCGCACCAGGTCCCAGAAGCCGTGGCGCGCCTGTGGATCGAGGCCGGTGGTCGGCTCGTCGAGGAACAGGATCTCGGGGTCGTTGATG
>DATAFT010000472.1:0-3598 GCA_036257295.1 Thermoanaerobaculia bacterium | reverse complement strand
GCAGTCGATCCTCGAAGCGATCGAGCTCACTCACCAGGCTCAGGCGCTGGGGGATCGCAAGACGCTCGCGAAGCGGCTGGCCACCAACCCCAACGACCTCGAGGCGCGTTTCGGCCTGGCCGGCCACGAGCTCCAGGCCGGTCGGCACCGCGACGCGCTCGAGCACTACCTCGCGGTCGCGCGCGCCGACAAGAAGTGGCGCGACGAAGCGGCCCGCAAGGCGATGGTGACCACGTTCAACGTGATCGGGCCGCGGGCGCCGCTGTCCGAAGAGTTCCGCGATCGGCTCCGCACGATTTACTACTAGACTGTCTTCTTCCACGGCCGATCTCGAACCAAGGGAGGCGAACATGGCGAAGAGTCAGGCGCTGCAGGATCTCATCGGCGCGCTCCGGTCGCGACCGATCCCGATGGACGTGAGCTGGGTCGACCGTCGCAAGGCGATGGAGGAGTGGCAGGCAGGGCTCAAGGTGCCGCCCGACGTCAAGACCCAGGCGGTCGACGCCGGCGGCGTGCGCGCCGAGTGGATCTGGCGTCCCGACTCCGATCTCGATCGCGCCATCCTGTACCTGCACGGCGGCGGCTACGCCATCGGGTCGATCGCGACGCACCGCTACCTCATGCAGGGCATCGGCAAGACCAGCGGCGCGCGCGTGCTCGGCATCGACTATCGGCTGGCGCCGGAGAACCCGTACCCGGCGGCGGTCGAGGACTCGGTCGCGGCGTGGCGTTGGATGCTGGGGCAGGGGCTCGACGCGCAGCGCTGCGCCATCGGCGGTGATTCCGCGGGCGGCGGCCTCACCCTCGCGACGCTGGTCGCGCTGCGCGACCGCGGCCTGCCGCTTCCGGGAGCGGCGGTGCTGCTCTCGCCCTGGACCGACCTCGCCGGCACCGGCGCGTCGGTCAAGACCAAGGCGGCCGAGGACCCGATGGTGACCGAGGCCGGGCTCGAGATGATGGCGCAGGCCTACCTCGGCAGCGCGGACGCGCGCGATCCGCTCGCTTCGCCGCTCTACGCCAAGCTCTCTGGGCTGCCGCCGATGTTGATCCAGGTCGGCTCGGCCGAGATCCTGCTCGACGACGCGACGCGCGTCGCCGAGAAGGCCAAGGCCGCCGGCGTCGAGGTCACCCTCGAGCCTTGGGAGGACATGGTCCACGTCTTCCAGGCCTTCCCGATGCTGGCCGAGGCGGAGCAGGCGATTCAGAAGATCGGCTCGTTCGTGCGCGCGCGCACCTCCAAGCGCGCAGCGGCAGCCAGCTCCTGATGCGCTCGAGCCAGGACCGCATCCTCACCACCCACGCCGGCAGCCTGCCGCGCTCCCCGGAGCTCCAGGCGCTCCACGCGCGCAAGTTCGCCGGCGAGCCGATCGACGAGGCCGCGCTGGCGGCCACCGCCGATGCAGCGATGCGCGAGACGGTGGCCAAGCAGATCGAGGCCGGCCTCGACGTCGTCAACAACGGCGAGGTCGGCCGCGAGAGCTTCTTCACCTACGTGCGGCACCGCATGACCGGCTTCGGCGGCGTGAGCCAGCGGCCGGTGATGGAGGACCTCACCCGCTATCCCGGCTTCTTCCAGTGGTTGACCCGGGTCGCGCTGCGCGACGATCGCGTCAACCTGCTGGAAGCGCCGCGGGCGATCGGCGCGGTCGCCTACATCGACCGCAAGGCGATCGACCAGGAGTGCGCGCAGCTGCAAGCCGCGTTGGCCGAGCATCGCGGCCGCTTCGTCGAGGCCTTCGTCTCGTCGCCGTCGCCCGGGATCATCGCGGCGGCGATGCAGAACGATCACTACCCCGATCTCGACACCTACGTCGGCGCGGTGGCCGCCGCGCTGACGCAGGAGTACGCGGCGATCGTCGAGAACGGCTTCGTGCTCCAGATCGACGCGCCCGATCTCGCCATGGAGCGGCACACGCTGTTCCAGGGCAAGCCGATCGAGGACTTCCTCGACTTCGTGCGCCTGGTGATAGCGGCGATCAACCGATCGGTCGAGCGGCTGCCGCGCGAGCGCGTCCGCCTGCACGTCTGCTGGGGCAACTACGAAGGGCCGCACGACGCCGATGTTCCGCTCGAGGAGATCTGGTCCGAGATCCGCAAGGCGCAAGTGGGCGGCGTGCTGCTCTCGATGGCGAATCCGCGGCACGAGCACGAGTGGCGCGTGTTCGCGGACGGATCGCTGCCCGAGGGATGGCTCCTCATCCCGGGCGTGATCGACACCACCACCAACTACGTCGAGCATCCGCGAGCCGTGGCCGATCGCATCGAGCGCGTCGCGCGGGCGATCGGGGATCCGACGCGGGTGCTCGCCGGAACCGACTGCGGCTTCGAGACCGCGTCCGGGCTCGGCACCGTGGCCCAGGACGTGGTGTGGCAGAAGCTGCGCTCGCTGGCGCAGGGTGCCGCGCTGGCGAGCCGGCGTCTCTACGGCCAGGCGGTGCTGGGGACCTGATGACCGCGCGATTCGAGTTCTTCTTCGACTACGGTAGCCCGTGGAGCTACATCGCGAACGCGCGGGTGCCGGCGGTCGCGGAGCGGGCCCAGGCGGACGTCATCTATCGGCCGATGCTCCTCGGCGGCGTCTTCAAGGCGACCGGCAACCGGTCGCCCGCCGACAACCCGGTCGAGAGCAAGCGACGCTACGGCGCGCTCGACTTGAAGCGGTGGGCCGATCGTCTGGGTGTACCGTTCCAGCGCAACCCGCACTTCCCGATCAACACCCTGCCGCTGATGCGTCTCGCCGTGGCGGCGCAGGGGAGCGGTGTGTTCCGCACCTTCCATCAAGCGCTGTGGCCCGCGTTCTGGGCCGATGCCAGGAACCTCGGCGAGCCGGAAGAGGTGAGGAAGGTGCTCGAGCGCGCCGGCCTCGACTACGAGGGCCTCAACGCCGGCGCTCAGACCGCGACGGTGAAGGACCAGCTCAAGGCCACCACCGAAGAGGCGGTGACGCGCGGCGCGTTCGGCGCTCCGACGTTCTTCGTCGGCGACGAGATGTTCTTCGGCAACGATCGATTGGACTTCGTCGAGGACGCGCTGCAACGGATCAGAGGCAATCCTCCCCTTCGCGATCGCCGAGGGTGAGGAGCGGGTTGTCGACAGGCTCCCAGGGCGTCGTCTGCACCTGCGCGCCGGGTCGCGCCTTCTGGTGGCCGGCGACGATGACCTGCTCGCCGCCCTCGAGCCCCTTCTTGATTTCGACCGTATCGAGCAGGAACTGGCCCGGCGTCACCTCGCGCTCGCTCACCTTGCCGGCGGCGTCGACGAGGTAGAGCAGGTAGCGGGTTCCCTGATTGATCAGCGCGGGGCGCGGCACCACGATGGCGTCGCCCAGCGAGCCCACCACCACGCGCACGCGCGCCGACATGCCGGGGCGGAACCGTCCATCCTCGTTCTGCACCACACCCTGCACCTCGAGCGTGCGGGTGGCGGCGTCGACCGAGGGGTCGAGCGCCTGGACTCGGCCGGTGAACGCTTCGCCGCAGCGTCCGACGCGGCCGTTGATGGTCTGACCCGGACGCATCTTGACCGCGTCGGCCTCCGGCACTGTGAAGATCAACTCGAGCGGGTTGACCTTGGTGATCTGGACGATGGCGTCGCCCGA
>DATAFT010000374.1:0-2508 GCA_036257295.1 Thermoanaerobaculia bacterium | reverse complement strand
CAGCTTCCAGATCTTGCGCCCGTCGTCAATGCGCTGCGAGAGGCGCCGCGTCTGCTCCTCCTCGCTCACCTCGAGCCAGTACTTGATGAGCTTGACTCCGGAGTCGACGATCGCCTTCTCGACCAGCGGCACCGCCGCGAGGAAGCTCTTCGTCTACTGCTCGGTGCAGAAGCCGAGCACGCGCTCGACGCCAGCGCGGTTGTATCAGCTCCGATCGAAGATGACGATCTCGCCGGCGGCGGGGAGATGCGGAACGTAGCGCTGCATGTAGATCTGGCTCTTCTCGCGCTCGGTCGGCGCCGGCAGGGCCACCACCCGAAAGATGCGCGGGCTCACCCGCTCGGTGATGGCCTTGATGGTCCCGCCCTTGCCGGCGCCGTCGCGCCCTTCGAAGACGATGCAGACCTTGGCCTTCTCGCGCACCACCCACTGCTGGAGCGCGACCAGCTCGCCGTGGAGGCCATCGAGCTCCTCTTCGTAGTCCTTGCGCTTGAGCTTCTCTTCTTGCTTCGCCATGGGAGAGGCGCTCCGCTGTTTGCCGAGATCAACGGGTGGCGTGAGCGGGGGCCAGAGACCCCAGACCGAGGAGCGACGCCGTGTGGCGAGCGATCATGAGCTCCTCATTGGTGGGGATCACCCAGGCCGAGACCCGACTCGCCCGGGTCGAGATGCGTGGCCCGCCGGCGTCGTTCGCGTCAGGATCGAGCTCGACGCCGAGCCACGCCGAGGCCACGCAGATGCGCCGGCGGATCTCGGCCGAGTTCTCGCCGATCCCGGCGGTGAACACCAGGCCGTCGATTCCGCCGAGGACGGCCGCGAGCGCGCCGATCTCCTTTGTCGCGCGATACACGAAGTAGTCGATGGCGAGGCGGGCCGCGGGCTCGCTGCTCTGGAGCAGGTCGCGCATGTCGTTGCTCGTGCCGGAGATCGCGAGCAGGCCGGACCCGCGGTAGAGGACCGTCTCCACCTCGTTCGCTGAGAGCCCGAGGCCCTGGAACAGATGGAGAACCACTCCGGGATCGAGCGCTCCCGGCCGCGTTCCCATGCAGAGACCGTCGAGCGCGGTGAACCCGAGCGTGCTGTCGACGCTCTTGCCGCGGTGAAGCGCGCAGACGCTGGCGCCGCTCCCGAGGTGCGCCACCAGCACCCGCGCGGTCGCGATCTCTGGCGCCGCCTCGGGCAGGACCGAGGCGATGTACTCGTAGGAGAGGCCATGGAAGCCGTAGCGCTCGACGCCGGATCGACGCAGCTCGGCGGGCAAGGGCACCAGGCGCGTCACCTCGGAGTGGCCGCGGTGAAAGCTGGTGTCGAAGCAGGCAACCTGCGGCACCTGTGGCAGCCGCTCGAACACGGCCTCGATCGGAGCCAGGTTGTAGGGCTGGTGCAGCGGCGCGAGCGGAGTCAGCCGCTGGAGCTCGGCGAGGACGTCGCGGGTCACCACGATCGGCCGATCGAAAGTGGGTCCACCATGCACGACCCGGTGGCCGACGCCGAGGATGCGCGCGCCGCCGTACGCTTCGCGCAGCCATGCGGCCAGCGCATCGAGCGCGCTCGCTCCGTCGCGCACGGTGGAGCCGAGCTCGCGCCGCGCAACGACGCTCGCGCCGGCGGCGTCGCGCACCGACAGTCGAGGCGCGGTGCCGATCCCCTCGATCTGCCCGCGCGCCGCGAGCCGCCAATCTTCGTTCGCCGGGCGCCGGTAGACGCCGAACTTCAGGCTCGACGAGCCGGCGTTGAGCATGAGCGCGTAGTCGTCCGCCATATGACTCTCAGGCCGGCGCCCAGCGCCTCAGTGGAACATCATGCGCGCACTGGCGCGCTCGTAAGCCGCGGGATCGGGAATGCGATCGAAGCCCATGTTGCCGCGCATGCGGGCGAGCGAGTCCCACTCGTTCTCGCGCATCCACGCTTCGATGCCGGCGCGCACGACCTCGAGGTGCCGCGGGCCATAGCGCAGCAGCGCCGAGACCAACTGCACCGCGTGCGCTCCGGTCATCGTCGCCTTGATCACGTCGAGCGCGGTGTGGACGCCGCCGGTGACCGCGAGCGAGGCGCGCACCCGGCCCGCGATCGCCGCGGTACCCCGCAGTCGCAGCGCGAGGTCGGACGAGTCGGATAGCGGAAGCGAGCGCACCACCTCCAACTCCACTGGATCGACGTCGACGCGATGAAAGCGCTCGAAGAGGACGATACCGTCAGCTCCGGCCGCGTCGATCTGCCTGGCGAAGTGCGCGAAGGCGGTGAACAGCGGCGTGAGCTTGACGGCGACCGGGATCCTCACCTCGCGCTTCACCGCGCGCACGATCTCGACCATGCCGTGCTCGACCTCGGCCCCGCTCGTGGAGGCGTCGCTCGCCGCGTGGTAGAGGTCGAGCTCGATCGCGTCCGCTCCCGCCGCCTCGAGCAGCCGCGCGTACGATGTCCAGCCCCCGGCGGTGACGCCGTTGAGCGCGGCGATGACCGGGATCGAGACGGCGGCCTTGATGGCGTGCAGGTGCTCGAGGTACT
>DATAFT010000402.1:0-10836 GCA_036257295.1 Thermoanaerobaculia bacterium | reverse complement strand
GTCTGGGTCCAGGACAAGAAGCTGCCGGCCGGCCGCTACGGCCTCCACATGGTTCCGGGCGAGCAGGAATGGACCATCGTCTTCTCGAAGAACTCGAGCTCGTGGGGCAGCTTCTTCTATGAGGAGAGCGAGGACGCCCTGCGCGTCACCACCAAGGCCGAGAAGGCACCCTACCGCGAGTGGCTGACCTACGACTTCGTCGACCGCCAACCCGACAGCGCCACGGTCGCCCTCGAGTGGGAGAACCTGCGCGTGCCGTTCACGATCACGGTCCCGAACCAGGTCGACCTCTACGTCGCGCGGATCGCGGACGACCTGCGCGGGCCGATCGGCTTCAACTGGCAGGGTTGGAGCAGCGCGGCCCAGTATTGCGTCCAGAATTGCCGGGAGAACGAAAAGTACATGGAGCAGGCGCTGGCGTGGGCGCAGGCGGCGATCGACCGCCCCTTCGTCGGCGAGACCAACTTCACGACGCTCTCGACCAAGGCGCAGGTCCTCTCCGCGCTCGGTCGCGACCCCGAGGCGATCGACACCATACGCACCGCCGCCAAGCTGCCGTCGACCACGGTCGGGCAGATCCACAACGCGGCGCGCCAGCTCCAGATGCAGGGCAAGAGCGCGGAAGCGATGGAGCTCTTCAAGCTCAACGCCGAGCGGTTCGGCGCCGACACCTGGCCGGTCACGGTGGGTATGGCCAGGGTCTACTCGGCGTCCGGCGACTACAAGAAGGCCCTCGAGTACGCGAAGAAAGCCCGCGCGCAGGCGCCCGACCCCCTCAACCAGGGGAACCTCGACACCATCATCAAACTGCTCGAGGGCGGCAAGGACTTCAACGTAACGAACTAGCAAGGGCATGTTGACTCCCATGCCCTTGCTAGTCATGCCTTCGGCGCCGAGGACGGCGCTAGGCGCGGTTTGACACCCGCGCCCGGCGGTGGCACGATGATCGGGTTCACCCATCGAACGAGCTCGCACGGAGGGGGGCACCTTGACCAATCCGTCGCTACTACGCATCCAGTCGCGCGAGAGCCGGCCCGGAAAGTTCGAGCTCGCGTTGTCTGGACGCATCGACACGATCTCCGCCGACCGGCTGCAGGAAACGCTGGCGACCATCCTCGCCAGCTCGCCGCGCGCGATCCAGCTCAACATGTCCGGAGTGAGCTACATCTCGAGTAGCGGCCTCGGCGTGATCGTCTCGACCATCGTGCGCGTGCGCGCGCACGGCGGCAAGTTCGCGATGACCGAGTTGCAGGCGCCCGTCCGCAAGGTGTTCGAGATCGCGGCGGCGCTCCCCGAAGAGGCAGTGTTCGCCAGCGAGGAAGAAGCCGACCGCTACTTCGACGCCATTCAGCTCAAGGTTAGAGGCGCCGAGTAGCCCGCCCGGCGTGCCGTCCGCGGCGCCGAAATCACTCCAAGCGGCGCGAATGGTAAGCACCATTCGTGGAGCTCGCCCGCTCTCGCAGTTCGAGCAGACCCAGCACGACGTCGATCATCGGCGTCGACACATGGAGCTCTTCAGCTCAACGCCGAGCGTTTCGGCGCCGACACCTGGCCGGTCACCGTAGGCATGGCCAGGGTCTACTCGGCCTCCGGCGACTCCAAGAAGGCGCTCGAGTACGCGAAGAAGGCCCGGGCGCAGCCGTCCGATCCGCTCAACCAGGGAACCTCGACACCATCATCAAGCTGCTCGAGAGCGGCAAGGACTTCAACGTGACGAACTAGCAAGGGCATGGTGACTACCATGCCCTTGCTAGTCATGTCTTCGGCGCCGAGGACGGCGCTAGGCGCGGGTTTGACACCCGCCCCCCGGGGTGGCACGATCATCCGGTCCATCCATTAGCGCCTGCTAGCTCGGAGGGGGGCACCCTGACCAATCCGTCGCCGCTACGCATCCAGTCGCGCGAGAGCCGGCCCGGAACGTTCGAGCTCGCGCTGTCGGGGCGCATCGACGCGATCTCCGCCGACCGGCTCGAGGAAGCGCTGGAACCGATCCTCGCCAGCTCGCCGCGCGTGATCCAGCTCAACATGTCGGGAGTGAGCTACATCTCGAGCCGCGGCTTGGGCGTGATCATCTCGACCATCAAGCGCGTGCGCGCGAAGGGCGGCAAGTTCGCGATGACCGAGCTGCAGGGGCCCGTCCGTAAGGTGTTCGAGATCGCGGCGGCGCTTCCGGAAGAGTCGGTGTTCGCCAGCCAGGAAGAAGCAGACCGCTACTTCGACGCCATTCAGCGCAAGGTTGGCGGCGGCGAATAGCCCGTCCGCTCCCGCAATTCGAGCAGCCCCAGCACGACGTCGATGGTCGGCGTCGTCACCGCGACCAAGCGCCCGAGCTCGGCGACCGCACCGATCAGCGCGCCGATCTCCATCGGTCGGCCCCGCTCCAAGTCCTGCAGCATCGACGTCTTGTGCTCGCCGGCGCCGAGCGCCCACTCGATGCGGGTCTCGACGTCGACCGGGAAGCGAGCGCCCAGCGCGCGCGCGACCGCCGCGGATTCCTCCATCATCGTGCGCACCACGGCGATGCTCGGCGCATGGGCGCCGATCTCCGCCACCGTCGCCATCGTGAGCGCGCTCACCGGATTGAAGGAGACGTTGCCCCACAGCTTGAGCCAGACGTCGTCGCGGATGCGGCGGCGCACCGGCGCTCGGAACCCGGCGGCGTGGAGCGCCGCCGCGATCTCCTGGACGCGCGGCGTCACCGAGCCGTCCGGCTCACCCACCATCAACCGCTCGCCGTCGAGGTGCCGCACCACGCCGGGCTCGATCACCTCGCACGACGGGTAGACGACGCAGCCGATGGCGCGGTGCGGCCCGAGCTGGTCCCAGACGCGCCCGCCCGGATCGACGCTCTCGATGCGGTGGCCTTCGAACGAGCCCGTGAAGGCATGAAAGAACCACCACGGGATGCCGTTCTGTGCAGTGACGACGGTGGTCCGCGCCGCCAGCAGCGGCGCCATCGCGTCCACCGCGTCGGGCACCGAGTTCGCCTTGAGCGCGACGATGACGTGATCCTGCGGGCCGAGCGAGGCGGGGTCGTCGGTCGCGCGCGGCCGCGCGGTGATCTTCTGGTCGCCCTCGAGCAG
The DNA here is from genome assembly GCA_036257295.1 of Thermoanaerobaculia bacterium. Classification (GTDB taxonomy): domain Bacteria; phylum Acidobacteriota; class Thermoanaerobaculia; order Multivoradales; family Multivoraceae; genus DATAFT01. Next base: position 7,753 of record DATAFT010000402.1, on the reverse strand, counting down.
GACGAGGCCGCGCTCGCGGATGGCGTCGAGATGCTCGCCTCGCGCGACCAGGCTCACGTCGACGCCGCTCGCGGCGAGCCGCGCGCCGATCAGGCTTCCGATGGCGCCGGCGCCGAAAACGCAGATGCGCATGTCGTCGGTGAAACGCGATCGCCCGGTCCGGTCAGGCCTTCTCCACCAGACCTAGTTTCTCGGCCAGCCCGATGCGCTGCATCTTGCCGGTGGCGCCCTGGGGAATCTCCGCCACGAACACCACGCGCCGCGGCACCTTGAACGCGGCGAGGCGCCCGCGCACGAAGTCGCGGATCTCGCTCTCCGTCGCCGCCGCTCCGTCGCGCAGCACGATGGCCGCTCCCACCTCTTCTCCCAGCTTCTCGTCCGGCAGCGCGAAGGTGACCGCCTGCGCCACCGCCGGATGGTCGAGCAGCGCCTCGTCGACCTCGCGCGGCGAGATCTTCTCGCCGCCGCGGTTGATGATCTCCTTGAGTCGCCCCGTCAAACGCAGGTAGCCGTCCTCGTCGATCCATCCCTGATCGCCCGTGCGCAGCCATCCTTCGGCAAAGGCGGACGCGTTCGCCTGCGGGTCGGCGAGGTAGCCGCCGGTGACGTTGCTGCCGCGGATCACCACCTCCCCGGTCTCGCCTGGGGGCATCAATCGGCCGGCGCCGTCCATGATCGCGACCTCCGGCCCCGCCGCGACACCCACCGAGCCCGGTTTGCGCCCGCGCGGCGGCAGCGGATTGGAGGTCATTTGATGCGCCGCCTCGGTCATGCCGTAGGCCTCGATCACCGGCGCGCGGAACGCCTCTTCGAGGCGCGCCATCACCTGCGGAGCGAGCGCCGACGACGACGAGCGCACCAGCCGGAGGCGGACGCGTTCGACGATCTCCGCGTTGCGTGGCGCGCGATCGAGCACCGCCTGATGAATGGTGGGGACCGCGGTGTACCAGGTGGCGCGGGACTCCTCCAGCCAGGCGAAGAAGCGCAGCGCATTGAAGCCCGGCGCGCAGAACACCGATCCACCGGCGTGGAGAGACGCCAACACCGCTGCCACCAGTCCGTGAATGTGAAAGAGCGGCATCACGTTGAGGCAGCGATCGTCGGGCCCGAGCGCGAGGCTGCTCGCGACGTTGGCCGCCGAGGCGCACAGGTTGCGCTGCGTGAGCGCGACCATCTTCGGACGTGACGTGGTCCCCGAGGTGTGGAGGATCAGCGCCAATCCCGCCGGACGATCGTTCTTCGTCTCGCTCCTGGCGGCGGCCTGCCTCTCGCCACGCAAACGGAACGACCCAGCCGCCGACCCGGCGTCGACTGAGACGTCGGCAACCGGGATGCCGCGCGCCACTGCGACGCGTCGTGCCGCGTCACCCTCGCCTTCCGGCACCAGCAACAGCGACGCACCCAGGTCGTCGAGATAGAACGCCAGCTCGGCTTCGGTGTAGGCCGGATTGAGCGGGGCGCTGGCGGCGTTCGCCGCAACACCCAGGAACGCGGTCGCCGCCTCGGGTCCGTTCGGGAGCAGCAGCGCGACGACGTCGTCGGGCGCGATGCCCAAGCCTCGGAGCGATTCGCCGGTGGAGGCCACGAGTCGAAGCAGGCCGGCCCGATCGAGCGCCGGACGCCCCGGCGCGGCGATGGCGGGAGCCGCGGCATCCCCGCGCGCGAGCAAGTGTTCGAGGGTGTCGGGTGCGGTCACGGCAGCGGCCCCCTGCAACGCCTCCGATTCTGGTCGATCGCGCCGGGACGGTAAAGCCCGCGGGCGCCTCGGCGCGCATTTCGCGCTATCGTCGGCACTTCCGTCACAGAGAGGAGAACGCGTTGAGCCACCCCATCGTCCATTTCGAGATGTGGTCGCCCGACCCCGAGAAAGCGTCCAAGTTCTACACCGGCGTCTTCGACTGGAAGATCAATTACACGCCGGATCTGAGCTACTGGCTGGTCGACGCCGGAGCGTTCAGCTGCGCCGGCGGCATCAACGGCGGCATGTTCAAGCCGCAGCCCGGCCAGCTCCCGGCCAAGCTCGCCCTCTACATCCAGGTCGACGACGTCGCCGCCTACGCCAAGAAGGCGGAGGCCGCCGGCGCCAAGGTGCTGGTGCCCGAGACCGAGATCCCCGGTGTCGGCTGGTCGGCGATCCTGCTCGACCCGGAGGACCGCGCGTTCGGACTCTTCAAACCGCTCCAGCGTTAGATTGTCATCCACTGGGAGGCACGATGAACGACGTGAGTGAAAAGCATCTGCTCGAAAAAGTCGAGGACGGCGTTGCCGTCCTCACCATGAACCGGCCCGAGAGTCTCAACGCGCTGTCGCCGTCGATGATGGCGGGCCTGCGCGAAGCGGTGCCACGGCTCGCCCTCGATCCTTCGGTGCGAGTGATCGTGCTGACCGGCGCCGGCCGCGGCTTCTGCGCCGGCGGCGACGTCAAGGGCATGGCGGCGCGCGCCGACGCCACCGGGCCGCCGCCGAGCCTCGAGTCCCGCGCGCACGGTCTGCGCGACGGCATGGAGGTCTCGCGCTGGCTGCACGAGATGCCGAAGCCGACGATCGCGATGGTGCGCGGGCCGGCGGCGGGCGCCGGCCTCTCGCTCGCGCTCGCCTGCGACCTGCGCGTCGCCAGCGACAACGCGCGCTTCACCACCGCGTTCGCCAAGGTCGGCTTCTCCGGCGACTACGGCGGCAGCTACTTCCTGCCCAAGCTGGTGGGCGCGGCCAAGGCGCGCGAGCTCTACTTCACAGCCGACGTCCTCTCGGCCGAGGAAGCGGCGAAGCTCGGCATCGTCAACCGGATCGTGGCGGACGCGCAGCTCGAGGCCGAGACCATGTCGCTGGCGCGGCGCCTGGCGCAGGGGCCCGCGGTGGCCTACGGCTACATGAAGCGCAACCTCAACGCCACCGAAGCGGGCGCCTCGCTCGACGAGGTGTTCGACCTCGAAGCGTGGAACATGACGCGCACCGGACAGACCGAGGACCACAAGGAAGCGGCGCGGGCGTTCGTGGAGAAGCGCCAGCCTACGTTCCAGGGTCGATAGGAGAGACCGCGGCCGGGGCTGGGCGGCCTACCTCGATGCCTGCATGATGGTGCGGCGGTGTCGCAGCGCCATCAGCCGGCCCAGGGAAAACATCAGCTCGGCGGCGCGAGCGGGATGCGCCGCCAGGTAGCGACGATACGCTGCCTCATCGAGCCGCAGCAGCATGCTGTCCTTCGTCGCCCAGACCTTGGCCGTCCGCGGCCTGCCGTCGAAGAACCCGAGCTCGCCCACCACCGATCCAGGCAGGACAGCCGCGATGGTGCCGAAGCTGGCCTCGCCGATGCTCCTCACGATCTCCAGTGATCCGCTGGTGACGAAGAACAACGCGCGCTCGGTGGCGCCGCTCCGGATGAGCAGCTCGCCCACCCGGACCTGGACCGGCTGCGCGTACGAGAACAATTCCCGCCAGGCGGTCTCGTCCCACTCCGGGATGACGAGCAGCTCGCTTCCCGGCGCGGTATCGCGGGAGGTCCGCAGGAATGGATCGATCAGATTGGCGACGTCGGTCATCTCGGAGCAGTCGAGGGCGCCGCGCTTCGTCGACGCGACTGTATTACACAGTCGAGGGCCGGTCCGCGAGCGGAGGTCGTCATGGGCAACGTGATCCTGTTGATCACCTGCTTCGTGATCGGCATCCTCCTGCGGCGCAGCAAGCGGCTGCCGGAGAACGCCCACGCCGCCTGGAACGGGTTCGTCATCCACGTCTCGCTGCCCGCGCTGACGCTGGTCTACGTCCACGACCTGAGGTTGAGCGCGGAGCTGCTGTTCCCGGCAGCGATGGCCTGGCTGCTCTTCGGAGCGGGATGCGCGTTCTTCTGGGTCGTGGGAAGGCTGCTCCGGCTCCCGCCGCGCACGGTCGGCGCGCTCATGCTGGTGGGGGGCCTCGGCAACACCTCGTTCGTCGGTCTGCCGATGATCGAGACCTACTACGGCGCTCGAGGTCTGGGCGTGGGCATCCTCGTCGACCAGGCGGGGACGTACCTGGTGCTCTCGACGCTCGGCATCCTGACGGCGACGTACTACCGCCAGGAAGGCGGTATGAACGTTCGCGCGATCGTCCGCAAGATCCTGACCTTCGCTCCGTTCCTCGCGTTCGTCGTCTCGCTGGTTCTCGTCCGAGTGGCGTACCCGGAATGGCTCGACGCGCTGCTACGCCGGCTGGGAGGGACCCTGGTGCCGCTCGCGCTGGCTTCGGTCGGCTATCAGATCCAGTTCAAGTCCATCCGCAGCAAGCTGCGCGAGCTCGGCATCGGGCTGGCCTTCAAGCTGGCGCTCGGCCCGGCATTGATCGCTCTCGTGTTCGCCGGTCTCTTCTCGGCGCGAGGGGAGACGATTCAGATCACGATCTTCGAGGCGGCGATGGCGCCGCAGATCGGCGCCGCCATCGTCGCCCTGGACCACGACCTCGATCCGCAGCTCGTCACCCTGATGGTCGGGATCGGGACGCCGCTCTCGTTCCTGACCCTGCCGTTGTGGTGGCAGATGCTGCAGCCGCTGGGGTCCTGAACGATCTAGCTCTCGCGTACCGGACGCGCAGCGTCACGGTCGCGTGATCGCCGTCGAGCGGCGCCTTTTGGCGACGGTCGACTAGAATAGCCGCTCGCTTCCGGGGAGGAGAGGAGAGTCGCATGGGCAGGATGGTCGAATATCCGATCAACGGCGTGAGCTCGCGGGGCTACCTCGCGGTGCCCGAGTCGGGCGAAGGGCCGGGCGTGGTGGTGCTCCAGGAGTGGTGGGGCCTGGTCGATCACATCAAGGACGTCGCCGAGCGCTTCGCCGACGCCGGGTTCGTGGCACTCGCGCCGGACCTGTACCACGGCAAGAAGGCGGACCATCCCGACGACGCCGGTCGTCTGATGATGGCGCTCAACATCGATCGCGCCGAGAAGGACCTGCGTGGCGCGATCGACTACCTGCTGAGCCTGCCGGAGACGAGCTCCGAGCACGTCGGCACCGTCGGCTTCTGCATGGGGGGGCAGCTCTCGCTCTACGCCGCCTGCGGCAACGCCAAGGTCGGCGCCTGCGTCGACTACTACGGCATCCATCCCAGCGTGAAGCCCGATTTGAAGCGGCTGCGCGCGCCGGTGCTCGGTTTCTTCGGCGCCGACGACCCCTACGTCTCGGCCGACGCCGCCCGCCAGCTCAAGGCGGAGCTCGAGAACAACGGCAAGCGCGCCGAGTTCCACATCTACGAGCACGCCGGCCACGCCTTCTTCAACGACACCAATCCAGATGCCTACAACAAGGCGTTCGCGGACGACTCCTGGATGCGGATGCTCGCCTTCTACCGCGAGCACCTAGCCGATTAACGCAACCAAACGAACGTTTCTGCAAACCAAAGGACGTCATGACATCGACTCCCTCGACTTCGACGCAGCCGGCCGCTCCCGCTCCCGACTTCTTGAGCGGCTACGCCAAGACCCAGCCCGACAAAGCCGCGCTCATCGAGGACCGTCCCGACGGCACGCTGCGGCGCTGGACCTACGCCGAGCTCAACCGCAAGGCGAACCAGCTCGCCAACGCGTTCCTCGGCTTCGGGCTGGAGCCCCGCCAGAGCGTCCTCTGGTGCGGCTTGAACTCGCACGAGGTCGCGCTCATGGGCCATGCCGCGCGCAAGAGCGGCATCACCTCGGTGCCGATGAACTACCGCCTGTCAGCCGAGGAGGCGGCCTACGTCACCGACAACTCGGACGCCCTCGTGATCTGGACCGACGCCGAGTACGCCGAGCTCTTCCGCTCGATCCGCAAGCAGACGCCGAAGGTGCGCGAGATCGTGGTGTTCGGCGGCGAAGCGCCCAAGGGAACCATCGCGGCGGAGGACTGGCTGCGCGGCGTGTCCGAAGTCGAGCCGGTGCCGCCGCCGTTCGAGGCGCGCACGATGATCTACACCTCGGGAACGACCGGCAAGCCGAAGGGCGCGGTCCGCACCGGACAGGGGAACCCCGAGCAGCTCGCGGCGCTGCTCGCGCACGTCGGCTACAAGCAGGACGACATCTACCTGACCACCGGTCCGCTCTACCACTCGGGACCGGGCGGCTTCATGGGGATCGCGTTCCTGCTCGGGAACACCTCGGTCATCCAGCGCAAGTTCGACCCCGAGGACTGGCTGCGCGTGCTCGAGAAGTACCGCGTCACCAGCACGTTCTCGGCGCCGACGCCGATCCGGCGCATCGTGAGCCTGCCCGACGAGATCAAGAACCGCTATGACCGCTCGACCCTCCGCATCATGATCGCCAACGCGGCGCCCTGGCCGTTCTCGCTCAAGCAAGCCTACGTGCGCGACTTCCCACCCGAGTCGCTGTGGGAGGTCTACGGCTCGACCGAGCTCGGCGTCAACATGGTGCTCGAGCCCAAGGACCAGATGCGCAAGCCCGGATCGTGCGGAAAGCCCGCGCCGATGGTAGAGGTCCGGCTGCTAGACGACGACGGCAAGGAGGTCACCGAGCCGCGCGTGCCTGGCGAGGTGTTCATCTCGAGCGCGTCGATCTTCGACACCTACCACAAGGCGCACGACAAGTACGAAGCCGACATGCGCGGCCGGCTCCACACCGTGGGGGACGTGGCGTACCGCGACGAAGAAGGTTTCTACTTCATCTGCGATCGCAAGAAGGACATGATCATCTCGGGCGGCGTCAACATCTACCCCGCCGAGATCGAGGCCGCGCTCGAGGCCTGCCCCGCGATCTACGAGGCGGCGGTGTTCGGCATCCCGAGCGAGGAGTGGGGCGAGAGCGTGCACGCGGTGGTGGTGGTGGCGCCCGGCAGCGAGCTCGATGCCGACGGCGTGATGGCATACGCGCGTGAGCACCTCGCCGGCTACAAGGTGCCGCGCAGCGTCTCGTTCATGGACGAGCTGCCGAAGGTGCCGTCCGGCAAGATCCTCAAGCGCGAGCTGCGCGAGCCATTCTGGAAGGGACACGCCACCCGGGTGTGATGGTCTTGCCGTCCGTCGCAGCTACGATCCCCCGCGCCCCGGCGTCCGACCAGCACGCCGGGCGGATCTGGCAGGTCATCGGCGCTTCTGCCGTCGGCACCATGATCGAGTGGTACGACTTTTACATCTTCGGGAGTCTCGCCACCGTCATCTCGCCGCTCTTCTATCCCAAGGGCAACGACACGCTGGCACTGATCGCCTACCTCTCGACCTTCGCGGTCGGGTTCGTGGTACGTCCGTTCGGAGCGCTCTTCTTCGGGCGCATCGGTGACCTGGTCGGCCGCAAGCGCGCGTTCCTGGTCACGCTGCTGATCATGGGCGGGGCGACCGCGGTGATCGGTTTCCTCCCCACCTACGCCACCATCGGCATAGCGGCGCCGATCGCGCTGCTCCTGATCCGCGTGTTGCAGGGCCTGGCGCTCGGCGGCGAGTACGGCGGCGCCGCCGTCTACGTCGCCGAGCACGTGCCGGATCACAAGCGGGGCTTCTACACCAGCTTCATCCAGATCACGGCCACTCTCGGCCTCTTCGTCTCGCTGGCGGTGATCCTCCTGGTGCAGAGCACGATGTCGCCGGAGGCATTCGGTTCCTGGGGCTGGCGCATCCCGTTCGCGATCTCGATCGTGCTGGTCGCGGTGTCGCTCTACATCCGGCTGCGGATGCGCGAGTCGCCGATCTTCGAGCACATCAAGGGCGCCGGCATGGCGTCGGCGAAGCCGCTGAAGGAAGCTTTCACGCACTGGGCCAACCTCAAGCTCGTGCTCATCTCGCTCTTCGGCGCGACCGCGGG
>DATAFT010000352.1:0-7361 GCA_036257295.1 Thermoanaerobaculia bacterium | reverse complement strand
CCCGCTCGGCACCGCCGCCATCGCGATCACCGACGACGACGGGTCACCCGGTTGCGCCGTCGCCGACGGTCGGCTGTGCCTGCTCGGCGGACGCTTCAAGGTCGAAGTCGAATGGCGCAACCAGCGCAACGGGCAGCGCGGATTCGGCCATGCGCTCCCCGGCAGTGACCAGAGCGGCTACTTCTGGTTCGACAACGCCGACAGCATCGAGCTGGTGGTCAAGGCGCTCGATGGACGTCCCATCACCGGCGCCCACTGGCTCTTCTACGGAGCATTGTCCGACGTCGAGTACTGGGTGACGGTGACCGACACGGCGACCGGCGCCGTCAAGCTCTATCGCAACGTGCCGGGCAGCATCTGCGGCGTGGGCGACACCGCCGCGTTCCCGCAGGGAGCCGCGGCGACTTCGGCCGTGAGCGCAGCGTCGTCGCTCCTCGCGCTCGGCGGACTGGGCTCCCCCATCGAGCCGGTCCTCCATCAGCGCGCGGCCTGTGTTCCGGGTCCGCTCACGCTGTGCCTCCTCGACGGCCGCTTCCAGGTCGACGTCACCTGGCGCAACCACCGCAACGGTCAGACCGGCGTGGGCAGCGCTATCCCGTTCAGCGGCGTGAGCGGCTTCTTCTGGTTCGACAACCCTGCCAGCGTCGAGCTGGTGGTGAAGTCGCTCGACGGCAGGACGCTCAACGGCAACTTCTGGTTCTTCTACGGCGCGCTGTCGGACATCGAGTACACGATCCGCGTCACCGACACCTCGAGCGGGCTGGTGCGCAGCTACAACAACGCCGGCGGCAACATCTGCGGCGTCGGCGACATCAACGCCTTCTGAGGATGGGGCTCGACTAGGGCTTGGCGGCCGCCGCCGGCGCGTCGACCGGCCGCGCTTTGAACAGCTTCGCCAACCGCTCCGCTTCGCCGCCCGGCGCCCATACCAGGACGGCCTTGACCGGCGTGGTGGAGGCGACCTGGTGGGCGACGGTGTCACCCAGCTTGACCACACCCACCATCCCCGGCTCGAGACGGTGGGTCTCGCCGTTCACCACGTGATCCAGCACGCCCTCGAGCACGTAGATCAGCTCGTTGCTGCCATGGCGATGGGTGGCGGCGCTGCCGCCGGGCTGCAGCACGATCTCGGCCACCTCGACCTCCGACCCGCCGAAGTTCGAGGCCTCGACCAGCACCTTGATGGCGACTCCTGGCCCTTCGAGCCAACGGGTGCCGTGACTCGCGCGCGCGTAGCTCGCCGACGACTCGCCGGCAGCAGCCGGCTGCTGCTGGGCTGTGAGCGCGGAGGCAGCGATCGAGGTCATCGAGACGGCAAGGAATGCGACGCGAATCCGGTGGCAGCGCGACTGCATGTCGACCTCCTGGCTGGCGTAGAGAGGCTGGTATCATAGCCACTCCGAGCGCCGGTTCCGGCGCATCCCAGCACGCAATGAGAGAGACCATCGAAGCGACCATCCGGCGCGCCATCCCGGACGCCACTGTCAAGGTCGAGACTCCGGACGGCACGCACTGGAGCGCCACCGTCGTGAGCGCGTCCTTCGCCGGTATGAGCCTCGTGCGCCAGCATCAGATGGTGATGGCAGCGCTGCGCAGCGAGTTCGACACCGAACGGCTGCACGCCCTCGAGCTGCGAACCAAGACGCCTTAGGAGAAGAAGTCATGGATCCGAACACGAAAGAGCGCATCGATCACGACGTCAAGAACAACCGCGTTTTCCTGTTCATGAAGGGGACGCCGGCCTTCCCGCAGTGCGGATTCTCGCAACGGGCGGTGCAGCTCCTGCGCCACTACGGCGTCGAGTTCGGCAGCGCCAACGTGCTCGAGGACATGGCGATCCGCGAGGGCATCAAGGAGTACAGCAACTGGCCGACCATCCCGCAGCTCTACGTCGAAGGTGAGTTCGTCGGCGGCTGCGACATCATGATGGAGCTTCACGAGCGCGGCGAGCTGGAGTCGGTCCTCAAGCAGACGGCGGACGCTTCGCAGGGGTCGGGCCAAGCCTCGTGACCCAGCCCAGCCTCGAGGACCTCGACCGGCAGAGCGTCTTCCACCCCTTCACCTCGATCCAGGACCACCTGGTCGACGGCCCGCTGGTCATCACCGACGCCAGCGGGGTGCGGGTGCGCGCCCACGACGGTCGCGAGTACATCGACGCCATGGCGGGCCTCTGGTGCGTCAACGTCGGCTACGGCCGCCGCGAGCTGGTCGACGCGATGACCGCGCAGGCGAGCCGCCTGCCCTACTACCACTCGTTCGCGTCGATGTCGAACGAGCCGGTGATCCGGTTGGCGGCGCGGCTGGTCGCGATGGCGCCCGGAAAGATGTCGAAGGTCTTCTTCGCCAACTCCGGCTCGGAAGCGAACGACACCCAGCTCAAGCTGATCCGCTACTACAACAACCTGCGCGGCAAGCGCGAGAAGAAGAAGATCCTGTCGCGGCGCGCGGCCTACCACGGCGTGACGCTGGGGGCCACCAGCCTCTCGGGCCTGCCGCCGATGCACGCGATCTTCGATCTCCCGCTGCCCGGCTTCTTCCACCTCGAGCGCCCGAGCCACTACTGGCACGCGCCACCGGGTGTGTCGGAAGAGGAGTTCTCGAACCTCCTCGCCGCAGAGCTCGAGGCGCTGATAGCGCGCGAGGGAGCTGACACCATCGCCGCCATGTTCGCCGAGCCGGTGATGGGCGCCGGTGGCGTGATCGTGCCGCCCAAGGGCTACTTCGAGCGCATCGTCCCCATCCTGCGCGCCCACGACATCCTGCTGGTGGTCGACGAGGTGATCTGCGGCTTCGGTCGGCTCGGGACGCCGTTCGGCTCCAACTACTACGGTCTCGACCCCGATCTGATGACCATCGCCAAGGGGCTGACCAGCGGGTATCTCCCGATGTCTGCGTGCCTCGTCTCCGAGCGCGTCTGGGAGGAGATCCGCGAGCGCTCGCGCGATCAGGGACCGTTCGCCCACGGCTACACCTACAGCGGCCATCCGACGCCGGCCGCCGTTGCGCTCGCCAACCTCGACTTGATGGAGCGCGAGCGCTTGTTCGACCGAGCCGCCTCGACCGGCGCCTACCTGCAGCAGCGGCTGCGCGAGCTCGCTTCGCATCCGCTGGTAGGTGAGGTGCGTGGCGTCGGCATGATCGCCGGCGTCGAGCTGGTGGCGTCGAAATCGGGGAAAAAGCCCTTCCCGCCGGCGCTGCTCGCAGGCGCCAAGGTCTCGCGCCGTGCGCTCGCCGACGGTCTCATCACCCGCGCGCTGCGCGACACGCTGGCGTTTTCGCCGCCGCTGATACTCGAGAAGAGCGACGTCGATCGCATCGTCGAGATCGTCGGCCGCGCGCTCGACGCGACCGCCAGCGAGCTAGCGGCGTCCGGCGAGTGGCGGCCCGAAGCCGCCGCCTAGGGGGACCTCGTGCAGCGCTACGCTGCGCCGGCGGGAGCGACCAGTGCCGCCAACGCGAACACGTGCTCGTCGGCGGCTCCCATCTCACGCAGCGCGTGCGCCAGGCTCTCGACATACTCGACGTTGCCGCCGCTGGGACCGGTCGAGGCGCGCACTTGCGACGCGATGGCGTCGAGCGGCGCGGGCCCGAGATAGTTCGGATTCTCGGGCGTGGCGAGGTACACCAGCCCCGCCACCGGTTCGCGGTCGCGAAAACGAATGGTCACCTGGCGGCGGTCGTAGCCGCCCTTCTCGCGGTGATCGAGCGTCGCAAGCACGGCGTCGCGCTCCGTGCCCTCGATGCGATAGGCCATCCCCCAGCAGACGGCCCCCGCCTGCTCGACCAGCGTGACCACGCGACCGGGGGCACCCGGCACTCCGCGATGGTCCGTCGAGCCCTGCCAGAAGCGGCGCGCGTAGCCGTCGATGTAGGCCGGGAGGCGCTCGACGAACGGGATCGAGGGGCGCCAGACCAGCGAGCCGTAGCCGAACAACCACATCAGGTGTAGCGTGGAGGCGGGGTGGAGACGATCGGCTGCCGGTCTGCGTCGCTATCGGCTGCCGATGCCTCGTCGCGCACGAAGCTGTACTCGCGCATGCCGTTGCGCAGGAGCATGCCGCGCTCGACCTTGAAGCCGGCCATCCGCTTGAGGACGTCCGGCTCGCTGTGCCGCGGGCAGTCGCGCTGCCCCGGCGAGAGAGTCTCGTAGCGAAGGGTGCTCTGGTCGCGGATCACGAAGCGAAATGGGCGCTCGGGGATCTTCTTCTGGATCGAGACCAGGGCCATGATCCGGGTGCCCGGCCGAGAAAGCGCTACCAGGTGCTGCGCCAGCACCTGCACCTCGGCCAGGCCGAGGTAGTTGAAGAGGTCCCAGGCCAGGACCAGGTCGAAGCGAACGTCATCGGGGAACTGGAGAAGTCGAGCGCAGGAGGCGGCAAACCCCTTGCCGCTCACGGCGGCCGAGCCTCCCTCCGTCAGGCTCTCGAAGAAGTTGGAGATGTAGAGCTTGCACCCCTCCATCCGGCGGATGTTCTCGCCCAGGGCCGGCCCGAGATCGAGGACGATCTTCTTCGGCGGCCGCTTGACGAACTCGAGGAGACTGGGAAGGACGAACGAGGTGTGCTCGTCGAGGGCGAGGGCGGTGCGCTGATCGACCACGTCGACAGGCTATCGCGTCCGTTGCCGTCATCGGAGGCGGCCCCATCCGCTCGGGGCATCGATCGGGGCGCGCTCGCCGGAGCGACACGGGAGCGCCGCCGCCTCGCGTCCCAAAGGGACGGGCGGCGCCCTCCGTGGCGCCGGGACTTTAGGTGGTCCCGATGGCGGCCTGCTTGAGCGGCGCAGCCACCGGTGCCGGAGCGGGCTTCTCCGCCGGCTTCTCCACCACCTTGGCGTCGACCGGACGCCCCTGCTGCGCCTCCATGTCGATCGAGCCCTGGAATCGGGCTCCGCTGTCGAGCACCACGCGCGGCGCGGCGACGTTGCCCTTGACCTTGCCGGACTGGCGGATGACCACCTCGTCCTTGCCGATGAGGTCGCCCTCGACCTCGCCCTCGACCGTGATCGAGTTGGCATACACGTTGGCCTTGACGCGACCGTTGCGGCCGATGGTGACGCTGTTGGCCTTGAGCAGGATCTTGCCCTCGATCCGCCCCTCGATGATCAGGTCCTCCTCGCCGGTGACATCGCCCTTGATGGCGATGGAAGGTCCGATGGTGGCGGCTACGCGCGGCTGGCGTGGTGGCTCGGCGGGGCGGGCCGCCGCGACCGGTGGCGGAGGCGCCGGGCTCTGCACCGGTGGCGGCGCGGGCGAGGGGTTCGTAGGCGGCGGGGCGAACTCGTTCTCGTTCCTCTTCCACACGCTCATTCAAATCTCCTTCTGAGTGGAGCCCCAAAGGTATTCAAAGGGTCGCACCCGAGTCAAGGAAAAAGCGAGAATTCAGACCCCCGGATGAGCCGATTTCTCGTTTTGGTGGTCGATATTTACGCCCATGCGCCCCCGGTGAGCGCCAGACTCGGTGGTAGTTGCCCAAACGATTGGCGCGCAGCGGCGCCACCGACCTCGCACTACCCCTTGCGCTTGACCTGGTGATCGAGGCGACCGCCGACCAGCAGGTTGAAGAGGAAGCTCACGAGGCTGATCAGCAGCGAGCCGAGCACGGCGGGCAGGCAGCCTTCGATCGTGAGCCAGTCGCCGGCGAGCCAGGCGGTGAGCCCGAGCATCCCCGCGTTGATCAGGAGGAGGCCGAGGCCGAGCGTAAGGATGACGAACGGGCAGGTGAGCAACACGACCACCGGCCGTACCAGCGCGTTGACCAGCCCGAAGACGAGCGCGACCAGGAGGAGGCCCCACCATGGCCCGTGGTACGTCATGCCGGGGACGATCTCCGTCGCCACGTACAGGGCGAGAGCGGTCCCGACCAAGCGCAGGAGGAGTGATCCCACCGGCTACCTCGTTGTCATTCGGCGCAGCGCAAGCATGCCACAAGCACCCTCGACCTCGCGACCCGGCGACCCGCGGTCGAACACCTGGAGGCCCGCATCGACCAGCGCGCGGTGGAACGAGTGCGCCTCCTCGGCCGTCGGCCGGCGCGAGCCGGAGATGGCCGCAGGCATCGCCGGCGCCGCCCGACCCCCCGACGATGCCTCCGGCGCCGTGTTGAGCGGGATGAGGTTGATCTTGCAGCGCATCGAACGGCCGATGGCGGTGAGTTGCTCGACCTCGCGACGGCCCATGTTGACGCCCGGCATCATCACGTACTCGAAGGTGATCCGGCGCCGGCGCTCGACGGTGTAACGGCGGGCGGCGTCGAGCAGCTCGGGAAGCGGGTGGCGGACCGTGATCGGCATGATGACGGCGCGCGCTTCGGGATCGGGATGATTGAGCGAGATGGCGAGATTCCAGGGTTCCTTCTCGGCGGTGAAGCGCTCGACTCCGGGGGTGACGCCCGCCGTCGAGATCGTGATGTGTCTGGCGCCCAGGTGCGCCCCCTCGGGGTGGTGCAGCAGGTGCGCCGCGCGCATCACCCGCTCGTAGTTGTGGAACGGCTCCCCCATCCCCATGAACACCACGTTCGAAGCGCGCTCGCCGCGCAGCCGCTCGAGCGCATACACCTGATCGACGATCTGCCAGGGCTCGAGGTTGCCACGGAACCGCAGCGTCCCGGTCGCGCAGAACGAGCAGTCGAGCGAGCACCCGACCTGCGACGAGATGCAGACGGTGCGCCGGTCGCCGCCCGGGATCCAGACTGCCTCGATCTCGCGGGCACCCGACGGACCGCTCTTGCCGCGCGCATCACCCAAGGAGACCGCCGGCAGCGCGAGAATCACCTTCTCGGTGCCGTCCTCGCCTCGCGCCCGCTCGACCACCTCGAGACGATCGACCACGCCGGCGGAGGCGAGCCGCGCGCGCAGCCCGAGCGGCAGCTCGCTCCACTCGTCGAGGGCGCGGGCGCGATGGTGGTGGATGCGGCGAAAGACCTGGGTCGCGCGATAGCGCGGCTCGCCGAGATCGGCGAAGAACGCCTCGAGCTCCGCGGGCTCCATGCCGCCCAGGTTGGTGTCGGTGAGGGCCACCGACCGATTATGCAGCAGAGGGGATGATGCCTATCATCCCTCTGCTGCCGTTACTGTCGGCGCCGAGGACGGCGCGGCTGGTCGGTGCCACAGAGGCGGCTACTCGTCGTACAGAGGTTCCGCGATGCCCGCCTCGCCCACGCGCCACGGCGTCCACAGCAGCACCAGGCTCGCGACCTCGACGTCGGTCTTGCGCGGCGCGAGCTCGATTCGGTCGAGCTCGAGCGCGGTCGGGTCGAGCGATCGCTCGAGCGTGGAGACGTCACGTGAGAGGTCGCTCTCGAGGCGGGTGAGGTCCTCGCGGGCGGTCTCGACGCCGCGCTCGGCGCGCGCCACGTCCTCTT
>DATAFT010000361.1:0-5070 GCA_036257295.1 Thermoanaerobaculia bacterium | reverse complement strand
CATCCATCGGGGCTCATCGTCTCGCCCGACCTGGGGCTCGAAGCGCGCTTCTCCACCGAGCCCATCGGCTTCACCACCTTCGCCGAAGGTCCGATCACCGTCACCTGGTTCGAGCGTGACCGGCGCGACGACGCGCTCTGGAAGGAACTGGGACCGCCGACGCGCGATCGGGTCGCCGCGTTCGTCGACGCGGTGGCGGCGCGATGGCGCGCATTGCCGCCTCCGGGCGCGCCGGATCCCGACGCGAGAGCGAAGGTCGAGTCGATGTGCGACCTCGCGCTCCAAGCCATCGAGCGCGGCGATCGCGATCGGGCGCGATCGATCCTCTCCGCCGCCGCCGCCGAGAACGGCGACGCCCACTCGCCCCGGGTCTTCCTCTACATTGCGAACCTGGCGGCCCTGACCGGCGATCTCCACGCCGCGCTGGCGGCGCAGAAGGAGCTGCTGCGCCTGCTACCCGATGACGCGCTGGCGCGCCGCAACCTGAGCGTTCTGCTCAGCCAGCCCGCTGCGGAGTTTCAGAAAACCTCGGAGTGAGCTCTTCGATCGCGAGCAGGATCGCCTCATGGGTCGCCGGCAGCGAGAGCTTCGGCACCTCACCCGGCGCCACGAACGAGAGCGCGTGGAGGACCGCCGCCCACACCGACAGGCCGAGCATCAGCGGCGGCTCACCCAGCGCCTTGGTGCTGCGGAGGTTGTGGCGGTTGGGCACGTTCTCCAGGAACTCGAAGCGCAGACGCTCGGGCACGTCGTCGATGTCGGGGATCTTGTAGGTGGTCGGTGAGTGCGACAGCAGCTCGCCGCGATCGCTCCACACCAGCGCCTCGGTCGTCACCCAGCCGATGCCCTGGATCAGGCCGCCGATGCCCTGCCCGCGCTCGATCCCTTGGTTGAGGACCTCGCCGGCGTCCATCAGGGCGTCGAGCGACTCGACGCGCAGCTCGCCGCTCAAGCGATCGATCAGCACCTGCGCCACCGCCGCGCCGGTCGTGAAGTAGTAGAACGGCGAGCCCTGGCCGGTCTCGCGATCGAAGTCGATGCCGGGTGTCGCGTAGAAGCCGCGAGCCCCGAGGTCGACGCGCTCGCGGCGGGCGCGATCGGCGAGCTCGGCGAAGCTCATGCGGCGCGTCGGTTCGCGCGCAACGAATACCTCGCCGCCGGCGAAGCGCAGGTTCGAGACGTCGGCGGCGAGCAGCGTCGCGGCCAGAGCCGCCATGCGCTCGCGGATCGCCGCCGCGGCACGCACTGCCGCGGTGCCGTTGAGATCGGTCGAGGCCGACGCCGCGGTCGGCGCGGTGTTGGCGTTGCGGTCGGTCGAGGTGGTGAGCGCGAGGACCCGCGAGGGGTCGAGCCCGAGCTCGTCCGCGACCAGCTGCGCGATCTTGGTCTGCACGCCCTGGCCCATCTCGGTGGCGCCGGTCGAGACCTGCACCGTGCCGTCGGTGAGCACCTGCACCAACGCGTTTCCCTGATTGAGGAACTTGGTGGTGAACGAGATGCCGAACTTGACCGGCGTCATCGCGAGCCCGCGAAGATGCGTCGGGCTCGATGCGTTCCAGGCGGCGATCGCGGTCATGCGCTCGCGGTACGCGGCGCTCCGCTCCAGGCGGTCGAAGATCTCGGGTACGCGGAAGTCGCGCACCACCTGACCGTAGGGTGTGAAGGACCGCGCTCCCGGCGCCGTCGGCGTGTCCCCCGCCGGCGACGGATTCGTCTCGTAGAGGTTGTCACGCCGCACGTCGAGCGCGTCGCGTCCCACCCGCACCGCGATCTCCTGCATCACGGTCTCGATCACCGCCATCCCCTGCGGGCCACCGAAACCACGGAAGGCGGTGTTCGGCGGTAGGTTGGTGCGGCAAACCCGCGCGCGGATCTCGACCGCCGGCAGGTAGTAGGAGTTGTCGGCGTGGAGCATGCTCCGCTCGAGCACCGCGGTCGAGAGGTCGGCGAACGCGCCGCCGTTCGAGAGCAGGCGCAGCCGCGCCGCCACGATGCGACCGCGCCGATCGCAGCCGACGCGGTACTCGGTGCGGTAGGGATGGCGCTTCCCCGTCGATCGCATGTCGTCGTCCTTGCCGTAGACGACGCGCGCGGGACGACCGGTGCGATCGACCACCAGCGCCGCCATCAGCGCCGGGATCGCCGCCTGCGTCTCCTTGCCGCCGAAGCCGCCACCCATCCGCCGCACCAGGCAGACCACCTGATGCTGGCCGCGGCCGAGCACCTCGGCCACCACGGTCTGGATCTCGCTCGGGTTCTGCGTCGAGGAGTGAACGAAGAGCTCGCCCGCCTCGCCGGCCCACGCCAGCGCCGCTTGACTCTCGAGGTAGAACTGCTCTTGGCCGCCGCTCTCGAACACGCCTTCGATCACCACATCGGCGGCGGCGAACGCGCCGGCGAGATCGCCGCGCGCGATGCGACGCTCCACGCCGAGATAGAGACCGCGCGCGTCGGCCTCCTCGATCGATAGGACCGGCGGCTCTTCGTCGATGACGACACGGATCGCGGCACGCGCCGCCCGCGCGGCAGCGCGCGTCTCGGCGGCGATCACTGCGACCGGCTGGCCGACGTAGCTCACCCGGTCCGCGGGCAGGAACGGCTCGTCGGCGAAGATCGGCCCGAAGAGGTTGTGGCCAGGAACGTCGGCGTGCGTGTAGACGCCGACGACACCTTCGATATCGAGCGCCGCGGCGGCGTCGATCGCGCGCAGCCGCCCGTTGGCGCACGGGCTCGGCACGAAGTCGACCACCAGCTCGCGCTCGAGCCGCGGCAGGTCTTCGACGTAGTGCGCCGTGCCGGTCACGTGACCGCGCGCGGACTCGTGCGGCGGCTCCTTGCGCGCGGTGGCGGCGCCGGCTGCTCGAGTGGCGTGGTCGGGCTGGTCGTTCACGGCGTCATCCGGCGGGCGGCGGCGTGCCCGGGCGGTACACGGCTGGTAGCGGATCGCGAACGAACGGTTCGAACGGCGCCGGCTCCGGCCCGGTCACGTCATGGAAGAACTTGACCAGCACGTTCTCCGCGAGCCGTCGCCGATAGGTCTCGCTGCCGCGCACATCGCTCCAGGGCGTGATCTCGCCGGCGGCGATCTCACCGGCGTGCCGCATGGTGTCGGCGGTGAACGACCGCCCGGCGAGGAACGCCTCGGCTCGCGGCAGACGCATCACGGTCGGCCCGACCCCGCCGTAAGCGAGGCGCACGCTCGCGACGGTGTCGCCCGAGCGACGCATCAGAACGGCCGCGGTGAACGATGCGATGTCGAGCGCGCGTCGCCGGCTCATCTTGTAGAGACGCAGGTCGTCGCCGCGTTTCGGCAACGGAATCTCCAATCCCGCGATCAGCTCGCCAGACCCGAGATCGAGCTTCTTGTAGCCGCGATAGAACGACTCGATCGGCACTCGGCGCGTCCCTGCGGGGCCGACCAGCTCGACCACCGCGCCCATGACGTAGAGGAACGGCAGCGAGTCGGCGATCGGCGAGGCGTTGGCGACGTTGCCGCCGATGGTCGCCGCGTTGCGGATCTGCGGCGCGCCGAACCGCTCGAGGATCTCGCCGAGCGCGGGAACGCGAGCACCCGCTAGCTCGAGCAGGTGCGACCAGGTGGCGCCGGCGCCGGCGTGGAGGACGTCGCCCTCGATCGCGGCATCGACGAATCCGGCGATGCGGCGTCCGAGACCGAGCACCGCGTCGGGCTCGGGCGCACCTTTGTTGCGCCGCACCGCGACATCGGTGGCGCCCGCCACCACCAGGCAGTCCGGGTGTTCCACCTTGAAGCGGCAGGCCGCCTCGAGATCGGCCGCCAGGTACAGCTCGCGCTGCGCCGCGGCGATGCGCACCTCGTCGCGCTCGGCGGCGCGAAGCTCGTCGAGCATCGTAGCTTCGGGGTAGAGCTCCGCGAGCTGCGGCACCGTGGCGGGATCCACCGCTGCCGCCGACTCGAGGATCTGCCAGTACCCGGTGCAGCGACAGAGGTTGCCGGTGAGCGCTTCGCGCGCGCTCGTTCCTCCGGCCTCGAAGTGACCGGCCAGCGCCATCACGATGCCCGGCGTGCAGAAGCCGCACTGCGAGCCGTAGCCGTCGATCATCGACCGCTGCACCGGGTGCAGCTCGCCGTTGCGCGCCAGCCCCCCCGGCCCCAACCGGGGATGGGCCAGCCCTTCGACGGTGACGACGTGACTGGCGTCGAGCTGGTGGAGGAAAGCGATGCAGGCGTCGATCGGTCGATACTCGAGACCGTTGGCCGCGGGACGACCCACCAGCACGGAGCAGGCGCCGCAGTCACCTTCGGCGCACACCACCTTGGTGCCGACCAGGCGCAGGTCGTCGCGGAGATACTCGGTGAGCGTCGAGAACGTGGCGGTCCCCTCGACGCGGCGGCGCGTCCCGTTGAGGTAGAAGACGAGATGGTCGCGCATCGACACTTCGTAGTTTACCGAGTCGTCGCCACTCGTAGCGTGTAGGGGCTGCTCTCCTACAATCTCGACCATGGCGGTCCAGCGGCTCATCTTGCGCAGTCGCCGCGTGGTCACCCCCGACGGCCTGGCCCCAGCCGAGGTCGTGGTCGAAGGCGAGCGCATCGCTGGCATCGAGCCGATCGGCGGTCGGCGAGCTGCCCCCGCCAACGTCGAGGACCTCGGCGACCTGGTGCTCATGCCTGGCATCGTCGACGCGCACGTTCACGTCAACGAGCCGGGCCGCACCGAATGGGAGGGCTTCGCGCACGCGACGCGGGCGGCCGCCGCCGGCGGCGTCACCACGCTCGCGGACATGCCGCTCAACAGCGATCCGGTGACGACCAGCGTCGAAGCGCTCGCGGCGAAGCGGGCCGCCGCGGAAGGCCAGTGCTGGGTCGATGTCGGGTTCCACGCGGGCATAGTGCCGGCGAACGCCGCGCGCCGCGACCAGATCCTCGATCTCGACGCTCGAGGCGTTCTCGCTTGGAAGGCGTTCCTCTGCGACTCCGGGCTCGCCGACTTCCCCGCCTCGACGCGCGCCGACCTCGAAGCCGCGATGCCGGTGCTGGCGGAGGCGGGCGCCCGACTCCTCGTTCATGCCGAGCTCGCGCGCGACGCG
>DATAFT010000233.1:0-1943 GCA_036257295.1 Thermoanaerobaculia bacterium | reverse complement strand
CGAGACGTCGAACTCGTCGAGCATGTAGACCAGGACCGGCCCCATCTTGAGGTTCTCGAACTGCTCGATGGTCCAGGCCAGGACGACGAGCGCGAGCAGCCACCAGCGCAGCGCGCCGGCGGGGTAGACGTCGATCTCGCGTTTCTTGAGATAGGAGAAGAACGAAGGACGGGGAGCGGTGGTGCGCTCGATGGTGGCCAGGTCGGCTCTCCTGGGGGTCGAAAGCCTCGGCACCGTATCACGCGAGCGCAGTAGAGTACGGCCGCTGCCGAACGTCGTTTCGATCGACATCGAGGTGCCTCTCATGCGACCGCAATCACGCCTCGCGCGCTTCCTGCTCGTCGTCGGCGCCTGCGCCGTTCTCGCCGCAGCGACCGATCCGCCGGCGTTGAGTCAACGCCACAACACGGTGAGCTTCGAGGAGGGCGAAGAGGGTTGGTATCCGTTGTTCGACGGCAAGGGGCTCGACGGCTGGGTGGTTCCGGAAGGAGCCGATTGGCAAGTCCGCGACGGAGAGATCGTGGTCGAGACCGGGGCCAACAACCTCCTCATCTACGACGAGACGTTCTCGGACTTCGAGCTCAAGGTCGACTTCCTCGCGGCGCCGTCGGCCAACAGCGGCGTCTTCGTGCGCGTGACCGGGAAGGCGCTCGTCCCCGGCACCAAGGCGTACGAGGTGAACATCGCGCCGCCGGGCAACCCGTTCCCGACCGGCAGCGTCATCCATGTGGAGGCTGGAGCCGAGGGCAGGCCTCCCAAGTTCGGCACCAGCAAGAAGGCCGAGGGCGTGGGAGAGAGCGAGGAGTGGCGGACCTACGACATCACCGCGATCGGCGGGCGCTTCACGATCAAGATCGACGGGCAGGTGGTCGCCGAGCTCGACGATCCGGAGCCGATCGCCGAGGGCTACATCGGCCTCCAGCACAACACGGGCAAGGTCCAGTTCCGCAACGTGAAAGTGCGCCGCCTGAAGTAGCGAAAGGCGGTGACAGTCGCCTGATTCTTCATGTCAGGTGACTGTCCCCAGTATTCAGGGGTAGTAACCCT
The DNA here is from genome assembly GCA_036257295.1 of Thermoanaerobaculia bacterium. Lineage (GTDB taxonomy): Bacteria > Acidobacteriota > Thermoanaerobaculia > Multivoradales > Multivoraceae > DATAFT01. The sequence goes on along the minus strand of DATAFT010000233.1, from coordinate 896 downwards.
TGCGCGCTCGCACCTCGAGGCCCTGACCTTCGACTTCGACCGTGATCTCGCGGAAGGCACCGCGTCCGGGCGTGGTCTCCGTCGCCGGCTGATAGGCCAGCAGATAGCGCGAGCGCAGCTGGTCGAGTATTCCCGCGTAGATCTGCGGCAGTGACTCGAGGTCGGTGAGGAACAGCGCATCGCCGCCGGTCTCTCGCGCGAGCTCTTCCATGCGCCGGCGCGTCGGGCGATCGGGGAAGGCGTCCTCGAGCCCGACCACGTACACCATCACACCCGACTGGCGGGCGCTCTCGAGCACCTGGTCCATGGTGAAGCGGCTGGTCTCGTCCTGACCGTCGGTGAACAGGACCAGCGCGGTCAGCCCTTCGAGCTCGCCGCAGTAGTTGAGTCCTTCGATCAGCGCATCGTTGAGCGCGGTGCGACCCAGCGGACGCAGACCGGCGAGCGCGCGCTCGACCTCGGCCGCGTTGGCGGTGAACGGCTGGTCGACCGTCGTCTGGTCGGCGAACGAGAGCACCGCGACGCGGTCCTCCTTGCTGCGCAGGGCGGCGGTCGCGAAGGTCTGCGCCGCGGCGGCGACCTTCGCCATGTTGGGCTCCATCGACGACGATCGATCGACCAGGAGCGCCGCCCGCAGCGGCGCCGAGGCGGCCTCCTCGAAGCGCACGATGGTTTGCGGTTGGCCCTGCTCGAGAACGCGGAATGCGCTCTGCTCGAGACCGCGCGCCGGCCGTCCCTGCCGGTCGAGCGCGAGTGCGTAGACCTCGACCAGCTGCACCTCGACCCGCGCCGCGAGACCCGACGCGGTGTTGACCAGCACCGCGTCCTCGGCGGTCGATCCGTCCGCGAGCGTGGCGACGGCGCGGATCACCGTGGTGTCGGCGCCGGGCAGGCGG
>DATAFT010000212.1:0-2084 GCA_036257295.1 Thermoanaerobaculia bacterium | reverse complement strand
CCCTCGGCGGTGATCCGTCCGCGCGCGCAATCGCCGCAGAAGGGCTCGGTCACCGAGGCGATGGTCCCGAGCTCGACGCCGTCGTCGAGGTAGCGGAACCGATCGGCGACGTCGCTCGCGCGCGCGCGGCCGGCGGGCTCGATCGGCATCTCGCGGCCGATCCGTTCCAGGATCTCGCGCGACGACACCACGCTCTCGGGCTCCCAGTGGTTGAGCGTGCCGACGTCCATGTACTCGATGAAGCGCACGACGTGGCCTCGCTCCTTGAAGTAGCGCGCGATGGTCGCCACCTCGCCGTCGTTGGTGCCCTTGATCACCACGACGTTGATCTTGAGCGGGGAGAAGCCGGCGCGCTCGGCGGCGTCGATGCCGCGCAGCACGTCCTCGACCCGATGGCCGAGACCCGATATCTCCGCGAACGTCTGCGGGTCCAGCGAGGGAACGCTCACGGTCAGACGGTCGAGACCGGCGGCACGCAGGTCGGCGGCGCGATCGGCGAGGAGGAGCCCGTTGGTGGTGAGCGCCAGGTCGGTGATCTCCTCGATCGAGGCGAGCATCGCCACCAGCTTCTCGATCTGAACGCGCAGCAGCGGCTCACCGCCGGTGAGGCGGATCTTGCGGACACCCAGTCGAGTGAAGGCGCGCGCCAGTCGCGTGATCTCTTCGAAGCTGAGGATCTCGGCCTTGGGCAGGAAGTGGTAGACGTGGCTCGCCGGCATGCAGAAACTGCAACGGAAGTTGCAGCGGTCGATGACGGAGATGCGCAGGTCGTCGAGCGGACGGCCGAGACGGTCGCGCGGCTTCGAGTCGGTGGTGCTGAAGGGCGCTTCGGTCATGGGGGAAATCGGGCGGGAGCGCGCCGGTGTGGCGTCGGTGGACCTCCTCAGAGAATACCGGCTTCGGGGGGGAGCGACTCGATCCAAACGGCGAGAGACGGGTAGACCGCGACCAGTTGCGCGCGCGTGGGCGGCTTGCCGTCCTTGGTCATGGTCTTGAGCAGCTTTCTGAAGGTCTTGGCGCCACCCGCGGCGTAGGCGTGCGACGCGCCGTCGAAGAGGTGAGACTCCGAGAGCAGCCAGTGCTCCATCGCGAGCGGCGGGGCGCCCTTCTGCTGGCGGCGCGTCTCGAGCTCTAGGATCGGCGGAATCTGGTCGCGCATCCGGGCCCATACCGACTCGATCTCGGGCATTCGTGCGGGCTCGAACGCGCTCCACAGCGAGATCGCCGCCAGGTGCGAGAACAGGCCGCGGATCCAGGGATCGGCGGCGCCGACGGGCGTGCGCTCGAACATGAGCTCGCAGACTTCGACCTGAAGAACGAGGTCGGACAGCATCAGCGACGAAGCGTCGTCCGCGGTGCCGGCCAACGGAACCCCGCCGAGGTCCGGAAGCTCGGTGCCCAGCCAGGTCTTCCACCTACGCACGGTCCCGGCGTCGCCCGATGCCGGCACCGCGATCGTGCCCACCGACAGCGGCTGCGGCAGTCCGTAGGAGCGCGTCAGGCCCTTGCGCTCCCACTCGTCGCGCGACAGGACGATCGCGGTGAGCGGGAACGCCATCTCGAGCGGCCCCCTGAGCTCGCTGATCACGAGATCGAGCCGTTTGGCCACGTGCACGGCGCGGTCGAGCGCCCCGGGGACGTAGCGCACCACGACCTCCTCGCCGCGATAACCGAGCAAAGGCTCGGCCGGGCCGGCAGGTGGCGTCGACGGTGACCCACCGGCGCGGGCTTGCGCCATGGCGAGGACGGCCAGCAGCGGCAGCACGGTGAGCGGCACGTCGTGCAGTCTATCCGGGTGCGACCGGCGCCTCGACGCGCCCGGCGGCGCCAGAGCGCGGCGGATGCCGTAGACTACTGCGATGGACCCGCGCGATTTCGTCCGCAACCTGCGTCAAGAGATGGATCGCCTGTTCAGCCAGCTCGGTGAACGGCAGACGCTCGAGTCCGAGTCCGAGGGGAAGGTCGACGTCGTCACGCTCCTCAAGCTCGCGCTCAAGAGCGAGATGGAAGCGAGCGAGCTCGCGGGCTACTGGATGCCGACCACCGCCGAGATCGACGTGAAGATGGCGTTCGCGCGCCAGTGC
>DATAFT010000162.1:0-6445 GCA_036257295.1 Thermoanaerobaculia bacterium | reverse complement strand
GGCTCGCAGGCCCGCCGGCGCATCAGCCGATCAACCGCGGTTCTTCTCGACGCCGGAGCGCTTCCGCGCCTGGCTCGAGCGGCACCACGCCGACGCCACCGAGCTGTGGGTCGGCTTCTACAAACGGGACACCGGCAAGGCCAGCATCACCTGGCCGCAGTCGGTCGACGAAGCGCTCTGCTTCGGCTGGATCGACGGCCTCCGCAAGAGCCTGGGCGACGAGAGCTACGTCATCCGCTTCACCCCGCGCCGACCGACCGGCAAGTGGAGCACCGTGAACACCCGGCGCATGGGCGAGCTCATGGCGCAGGGGTTGGTGCGTCCCGCCGGCCTCGCCGCGTTCGGGCACCGCGACGCCGCGAAATCGGGCATCTATGCCTACGAGCAGCGCTACCAGGCCAAGCTCGAGCCGTCGTTCGAGCGCCGGTTCCGCGCCGACGAGAAGGCATGGGCCTACTTCGAGTCCGAAGCGCCCTGGTATCGACGCACGGTGACCCACTGGGTGGTGAGCGCGAAACGAGAGGAGACACGCGAGCGTCGCCTGGCGACGCTCATCGACTGCTCGGCGCGCGCCAAGCGGATCGACGGGCTCGAGCGTACGGCGCTCGGGAAGCAGCGCAAGACGTAGTTGTCGCCGGAAGCCCCGGCCGCCGTCGCGCTAGTTGGACGGGGCCGGGTCTTTCCTCCACTCCCGCGCGATCTGCTGGAAGGCTCGCGTCACGACCGCCTCGCTGCCGAGCCCGCCATTGCTCACGGCGACGATGCCGAGGCCGCGATCCGGGAAGAAGCCGATCATCGCGTACCACATCGAGTTCGAGCCGTTGTGCCAGACCAGCCGCTCGCTGTCCGCCCAGTCGGGCCTGTCGTCGACCCAGCCCAGGGCGTACCTGTCGCCGAGTGCGCGGTGGAGCCGTCGATACGACTCGGCGGAGAGCAGAGCGCCGGAACCGGACTCTCCGTTCATGTGGTCTTTCAGATAGGCGGCCAGATCGTCGATCGAGAGGTGCAAGGTCCCGGCCGGTCCGAGGAAAGGAGGATTGTCGGCGAGTGGGCCGGGGGGAATCGGATGCGGCGGCCGCGCCGCGCCGATCGGGTAGAGGTGTCCGTACGGTTGATCGACGGCGCCCGCCGTTCCGGGGGGGCCGAAGCCCGCCGATCGCAAGTCGAGCGGAACGATCACCTGCGCGCGGACCAGGTCCTCCCAGGGCGTGGCAGTCAAGCGTTCGAGCGCCGCGCCGGTGACCACGTATCCGGCATTGGAGTAGAGGAACGCCGAGCCCTTCTCGTGGACCGGTGGGCTCGCGAGGATCTCGGCGACGAGCTGTCGGCGCTGCTCGACCAGTGGATCCTTGGAAGTGCGGCCCTTGACCAGGCTGGTCATGGGCGGGTTCTCAGGCATCCCGGAGCGGTGGCTGAGAAGCTGCTCGAACGTGACCTGCGCGTACGGAGTTCCCTCGGCCTCGGGCAGGATCTCCACCAGAGTCTGCTCGAAGCGGATCTTCCCCGCCTCGACCAGACGGGCGAAGAGCATCGAGGTGAACGACTTGGTGATCGAGCCGATGTGCCATAGGTCGTTCACGGTCGCCGGCGTCCCGTCGCCCTGCTTGCGAACGCCGCTCGCGCCGCGAGCCACGACGCCATCGGCGGTGACCACCGCCGCGGCGAGCGCGGGCACCTTGCTGGTGGCGCGAAGCTCTTCGAGCTTCGGTCCCAGATCTGCGACTGGCGCAGCCTGCTGCCCGGACAGAGCGCTGGCGGCGAGCGCGCCGAGAAAGGCGAGAGCGAAGACGTCGTTGCGTCCGATCACTTCGCTAGCTCCGAGAGGCGCAGGCAGTCTGCCGACGATACCCTGAACTCTTCGGGCAAGCGGGTCGACACCGAGTAGAGCTCGAGGCAGCAGTGCCGCGCTCGTCGGTCTCTCCGATGCCAGCGAGTCGGCCCGGTTCGAAAGCCGGCAGGTGCGGTGCTTTCGACTACAATCGTAGGGCAATCCTCTCCTCGCTACAGGTATGAGTCTCGACCCGGGTACCATGCTCGCCCATTTCGAGGTCCTGTCTCCGCTGGGAGCTGGGGGCATGGGCGAGGTCTATCGCGCCCGCGACACCAAGCTCGGGCGCGAAGTGGCGCTCAAGGTCCTTCCCGACGCCGTCACCCTCGACGCCGACCGCTTCGCCCGCTTCGAGCGAGAAGCGCAGATCCTCGCGTCGCTCAACGAGCCCGGGATCCTCACCGTGCACTCGATCGAGGACATCGGGCTGTGCTGCTTCATCGTGACCGAGCTCGTCGATGGCCGCGAGCTCACGAAGGTGGTGCCGCCCGAGGGCATGCCGCTCGAGGCGTTTCTCGACGTGTCGGTGCAGCTGGTGCGGGCGATCGCGGCGGCGCACCGTGGCGGCATCCTCCATCGCGACCTCAAGCCCGCGAACGTGATGGTGACCCGGTCGGGTCTCGTCAAGGTGCTCGACTTCGGCCTGGCCAAAATGGTGGACGGTGGCGACGAGGTGGCGGCCGCGGCGGCGATAGAGCTGACGCGATCGGGCACCGTGATGGGCACCGTGCCTTACATGTCGCCCGAGCAGCTCCACGGCAGGGAGGTCGATGCGCGCTCGGACGTGTTCTCTCTCGGCATCGTCCTCTACGAGATGCTGTGCGGAGTGCGGCCGTTCGGCGGCGAGAGCGCAGCGGCGCTCTCTTCCGCGATCCTGCGCGACGAGCCGGCGCCGGTGTCGTCGCGGCGGGGCCAGCTACCGCGGCAGATCGAGCGCATCGTCCGGCACTGCCTCGAGAAGGATCCCGACCGCCGGTACGCCAACGCCGGAGCGCTGCTCTACGACCTGGAGAACCTGAAAGACGAGCTCAGGAGCTCCACCGGCGGCGCTGCGCCAACGCGCATCGCGGCGCCGCTGCCCGCGATCGGACGCGAAGCGATGGAGTCGGGCATCGAGCAGGAGATCCGCTTCTGCACCGCCGCGGACGGGGTGAGCCTCGCCTACGCGACGGTGGGACAAGGGTCTCCCCTGGTGCGCGCACTGGGGTGGTTCACGCACCTCGAGCTCGAGTGGAAGTGGCCGGAGGGGCGACAGTTCTGGGAGCGGCTGGCGCGCCGCCACCTCCTGGTGCGCTACGACGGCCGCGGGATGGGTCTCTCCAAGGCGGCGGTGGAGTCGTTCTCGCTCGAGGATCGGGTGCGCGACCTCGAGGCGGTGGTCGACGCCGCAGGTCTCGAGCGCTTCGCGCTGATGGGGATGTCGGAGGGTGGCCAGACCGCGATCGCGTACACCGCCCGGCATCCCGAGCGCGTGAGCCATCTGGTGCTGTACGGGACCTACAGCGATGCGAGCAACTTCAAGGCCGAGAGAGAGAAGTGGAAGGCTTTGATGCAGCTGGTGAAGACCGGCTGGGGAAACGAGACGCCGGTGTTCCGGCAGATCTTCACCCATCTTTTCCTCGGCGCCGACGCCGACGCCGCGCAGATCGCCTACTTCAACGAGATACAGCGGGCCTCGGCCTCCGCGGAGACCGCCTTCGCATTCATGCGCTTCAACGGTCGGGTCGACGTGATCGAAGCCGCGCGCCAGATCCAGTGCCCGACGCTGGTCCTACACCGGCGGGGAGATCTGCTGGTGCCGTTCGAGAGCGGCCGCAAGGTCGCTTCGCTGATCCGGGGCGCCCGCTTCATCCCGATGGATGGCGACAACCACTGGCTGTTACTGCGCGACCCGGGCGCCGAGGAGTACGCCGACGCCATCGAGCGCTTCCTGGCCGAGCCCGCGCCCGGCCAGTAGCTTCTACCAGGCGTCGATCACCGGCCGCCGTTTCCCGCTGCCTCTCGGTGCCGGACGGATCGAGCGCAGCAGGCTCGCCACCCAGAACCGCGACTCGGCGGGGTCGATGGTGTCGTCGACGTGGAACAGCGAGGCCTGGTTGAGCGCCTTGCCGTTCTCGTAGGCGGCGGCGACCATCTCCTGGTAGCGGCGCAGGCGCTCGGTCGGGTCCTCGATCGCCGCCAGCTCGTTGCGATAGCCGAGCTTGACCGATCCTTCGAGCCCCATGCCGCCGAACTCACCGGTCGGCCACGACACGGTGAAGGCGGGTGTCTTGTAGGAGCCGCCCGCCATCGCGATCCCGCCGAGACCGTACGCCTTGCGCAGGATGATGGTGAAGAACGGCACCGACAGGTTGGCGCCGACCAGGAACATGCGACTGGAGTGGCGCACCAGCGCGGTCTTCTCGATCTCCGGCCCGACCATGATTCCCGGGGTGTCGCAGAGGTAGAGCATGGGCAGGTCGAAGGCATCGCAGAGCTGCATGAAGCGCGCGGCCTTGTCGGCGGCGTCGGAGTCGATCGCTCCGCCGAGATGCGCGGGGTTGTTGGCGATCACGCCCATCGGCCGTCCCTCGACCCGGATCAACGAGGTCACCATGCCGATGCCGAACCTGGGACGCAGCTCGAGCACGCTGCCGGCGTCGGCGAGCGTGTCGATCACCTCGCGCACCGCGTACACGCGCAACCGGTTCTCGGGGATGATCGTCCGCATCCGGCGCTGATCGGGTGCGTCCCACTCGCGCAGAGCGCCCTGGAAGTAGGAGAGGTACCGCTTCCCGACCGCGACCGCCTCGGCCTCGTCGGCGACGGCGATGTCGACCACGCCGTTCGGCACCTGGATCTCCATCGGCCCGATGTCTTCGGGCGCGAAGACGCCGAGCCCGCCGCCCTCGACCATCGCCGGGCCGCCCATGCCGATGGACGAGTTGGCGGTGGCGATGATGACGTCGCAGCAGCCGAGCAGCGACGCGTTGCCGGCGAAGCAGCGGCCCGACGTGATGCCGATCATCGGCACCAGCGCCGAGAGCTGCGCGAAGCGCGCGAACGTGCGTTGACCGGAGCTGGTGCCATCGGTGTCGCCAGGGCGCCCGCCGCCGCCCTCGGCGAAGAGGACGAGCGGCATGCGGCCGCTCTCGGCGACGTCGATCAGGCGATCGGTCTTGCGATGGTTCTGCTGGCCCTGCGTGCCCGCCAGCACGGTGTAGTCGTAGGCCATCACCGCGCAGCGCGAGTCGGGATCGTCGAACAGCGCGCCGTTCACCGCGCCGACGCCGGTGATCATGCCGTCGGCCGGCGTCTTGTCGATCAGGTCCTCCAGGGTGCGCCGGCGCCGCTGCGCCGCGATCACCAGCCCGCCGTACTCGACGAAGGTGCCGGGATCGCAGAGGTCGAGCACGTTCTCGCGCGCGGTGCGCTGCTGCGTGGCCCGCCGGCGCGCGACCGCTTCCGGCCGCGCCGCGTCCGTGGTCTTCGCGCGGCGACGCAGCACCTCGTCGAGGTCGGGGCGCACGCGGTCGAGATCGACCTCGTGCCCGGCCGCGTCGTCACCCTCCGCGACCTCGCCTTCCTCGATGAAGAGGAGCGGGTGGCCTTCGTAGAGCGTGTCGCCCTTGGCGATCGCGATGCTGCGCACCACGCCGCTCGCGGTCGCCGCGATCTCGTGCTCCATCTTCATCGATTCCATGATCACGACCGCCGCGCCGCGCCGCACCTCGTCACCCTCGCCGACCAGGATGGCGACGATGGTGCCCTGGAGCGGCGCAACAACGGCGACTGTCCCCGACGGAGCGCTCGTTGCCTGCCGCTCCGTCCCGGATCGAGTGGCGGCCGCCGCGGCGCGCCCGTAGTCGAGGACCGCGAGGGGATCGCGCGGGTCGACGCGGACGCCGGCGAGGTTGGGCCTGGTGCTTGCCGCGCCGTCAGCGCGGACCGAGTCGCCGTTCCCGTCGAAGAAGAGCGGGCGATGCGGCTCGCCGGCCGCGAGCTCGGCGAGGTGGTCGTCGACCAGCCTGGTGTAGAGCTCGCCCCGCATCACGCGCGGATGGCGCGCGACGGTGCGCAGGAAGTCGAGATTGGTTTCGACCCCGCCGATGCGGAACGCGCACAGTGCGGCATAGGCCTTGGCGAGTGCCGCTTCGTAGCCGATCGACGAGCGGACCACCAGCTTCGCCAGCAGCGAGTCGAACCGGCCGCTCGGCGTGTAGCCGGCGTACCCGGCGCCGTCGACGCGGATGCCGCGGCCGCTCGGCGGCTCGTACACCGAGAGGGTCCCGCCGGCGGGCATCGCGCCGCCGTCGGCGGTCATGCGTTCCATGTTGATGCGCAGCTCGATGGCGCAGCCTTGCGGGCTGGGCACGTCGGCTTGCCGCAAACGCAGATCGGCGAGCGTCTGTCCGCCGGCGATCGAGAGCTGGGTTGCGACCAGGTCGATGCCGGTGACCTCTTCGGTGACCGGGTGCTCGACCTGGAGGCGGGGGTTGGCTTCGATGAACGCGAAGCGCCCCTTGCTCGAGCCGGCGCCGCTCGCCTCGACCAGGAACTCGATGGTGCCGAGGCTCTCGTACTCGACGGCGCGCGAGATCGCCACCGCGGCGGCGCACAGCCGGTCGCGCAGCTCGG